>NZ_FODB01000021.1 GCF_900110265.1 Vreelandella aquamarina
CCGGCGCATCACCGTTCACCTCGGCGATGCGGCTGACAAATGGTGGCCTGCCTTGCTGAAGGGGCTACCGAAACTGACCGCGCTAGGCTGACTCGTCGGCGATACCACCACCGATCCCTGCGCCAAGCAGCCCCACTTCGGCTGACGGTGACGGCTGCACGGATGAGGGCAATTCATTCCTGTAGGCTATAAGAAGAACTAAAATTTGCGCTTTTTTGCATATAACAGCGGGGTCTCATGCTGCCAACGCGGTGCCGGTGGGCTGGTGTTGGCAGCGAGGGCTGACAATCCACTCAGCCAGCGCCCTCATGAATAAGGCGGGTTGAAGCGGGCCCAGAGTCTGGATGAACTCATCCCCTGGCTCTACCTGCGCGGTGTCTCCTCTGGCAATTTCCAGGAGGCCCTGAGTGCCTTGGTCGGCGAGCAGGCCAAGGGCCTGTCCGCCAACACGGTGTCACGGCTCAAGGCACGGTGGCTGAAGGAGCACGAGGATTGGCGTCGCCGTGACCTGGGCCAGAAGCGCTACGTCTACTGGTGGGCAGACGGTGTCTACAGCAATGTTCGTCTGGATGATCGACTTTGCCTGCTGGTGATTATCGGGGTCACAGAGCATGGCCACAAGGAGCTGGTCGCGGTGGAAGATGGCCACCGCGAGTCCGAAGCCAGCTGGCGAGAGCTGCTCACCGGCTTGCGTGAACGTGGCCTGGACAATGCGCCCAAGCTGGCCGTAGGCGACGGGGCTTTGGGCTTCTGGAAAGCGCTGAGCAAGGTGTTTCCGGATACCCGGCACCAGAGGTGCTGGGTTCACAAGACTGCCAACGTGCTGGACAAGCTGCCCAAGTCCGTACAGCCGAAGGTGAAGTCAGACCTGCATGAGATCTATCTGGCGGAGACCCGTGATGGCGCTCACAAAGCCTTTGACAGCACGTTAAGGCGATTCCGGGACAAGTACCCGAAGGCCATGGAAAACCTCGAAAAAGACCGGGATGAACTGCTGGCCTTTTACGATTTCCCGGCAGCGCACTGGATTCACTTGAGGACCACGAATCCCATTGAGTCCACCTTCGCCACAGTCAGGCTGAGGACCAAGCGAAGCCGGTCCTGTGGCAACCGCGACACTACGTTATCGATGGTATTTAAATTGCTCCAATCCGCCCAGAAACGCTGGAAGCGGATCAAGGGGTTTAACCAACTGAAGCTGGTCGTGAATAACGTTCAGTTTCGGGATGGAGAACGGGTGGATGATCAATCCGGCAGAGACGCCGCCTGATGCTCATACACCAGATTTGACAATAACTCAAGTCGGTGACATCAACTTCGCAGGTGAGTACGTTCTCTGGACCAAGCTCTTGAGCAAGCGATGTCAGCTTATCGGCTGAACGAGCGGCAAGTACCAACTGGTAGCCTTCACGAGCCGCTGCACGAGCGGTGGCCGCACCAATGCCGCTGGAAGCGCCGGTAATTAACAGTACGCGGTCATGCATCGCTTGCTCTCCTTGCTCATTAAACTGGGTGAGCTTTCAGCATGGCTAAAACCTAATCAGGTTGCAAATCGGGCTCAGCGCTGCTGTTTTTACTCTTTACGTTGCAGCATGGCAGAGAGGTCAAGAATCGACTGTGCCATATCCGCCATGCTTTTGCTTTGGTCCATTGAGGTTTTTCGCAGAAAGCGGTAGGCCTCCTCTTCACTCATGGACTGGTGCGCCATGATTAATCCTTTTGCCCGCTCGATTAGCTTGCGTTCACGGAGAGCCTTGCGGGTATTCTCCAGCTCGTCGCTTAGCCCCTGTAAGCGGCTGGATTGAGCATGAGTGAGCTCCAGTAGTGAGCGGCTAAGCGGAGAGTTGAGGGCGTTGGCGGTTAGGTCTCCAAGCGGCTGAGTAGAGTGAAGGGCTAGTAACTGTTCACAGGGCGCAGGCAGCGGTCTGTCAGGCTTCGCCTTCGTCTGCTCTAGCTCTGTTTGAGCCTGGACAATTTTATGATGGCAAAGGGCCGTTAATTGGGTATTCAGGGTGTCTTCAACCGTTTTAATCGTATCAATACGCAGGGTGGTGAGCTCGTACCAGGTTTCACCTAATGTATTGCCTGATGCCGTTTGGTGGTGAGAGCGCTGGCAAGCAATATCTCGCAACTGACAAATGTCCGCCAGTGTTCTAGGAGAGAGGGATTGTTGCCAAGTCCCCAGAGCCTCTGGGGTGGCAAATTCTACAAAGGTGTCAAAGCAGCGCTGTTGGGCGTCAACCAACTGGTTCAGCAGCGTACGGTGGGCATTGTCGAAATGACCGAGAGTAAAACCAAAGGCGCCGCAGGCGCGCTCTTGCCCCGCCAGCTCTTTACCCTGCATAAGATGAAAAATAGCGACCAGGGCACGGGTAATGTCTGGGTCGACCGCTGTGTCGGCCGCTTCAAAAACAATCGCTAAGAGATTGCTAATGAGATGGTTAAACGCTTGAGTTGCTGCATCTGGCGATATGTTGAAGGTCTCAATTGCATGCCGTAATACATCTAGTTCATCCAGTGACAGCCAGACGGCAGCAATGCGGCGTAATAAGCGCGCTGTCGCCTGTGGCCGTGACTCCTGGCTAAGCGCTTCGAGACGCTGACGCATCGAGGCTTCCGCCGCTTGACTATGCTGCAGGTAAGTGGCTCGTCGAGTTTTAAAACGCTTGCCTTTTGAGGCTAAGTAAATCGTCGAGGCTCCTCGCTCGCGTTGAAGCACATGAATAAACTGGCTGACATCGCTGACGATATCTGCTGTGGTTGCTAGGTGGTTAAGGTTATCAATGTCGCAGCGCAGGGCGGTTAAGAGTAGCTGTTGGGCAGAAGACATGTTGATTTCCTTATTACTCGCCGCCTAAAGGTAAAAAGCCCCCACAGCGATGCGCATGCAGGGGCGGTGTTAATTAATATTAACGCAGTGACAGCGCGCCTGCCCCTGTGTCTTTGCCTACCGCATCACGATAGGCGCTGGCTTCTTCTGCTTCGGTGGCATCACTAAAGCGAACGACCAGTACACAGGAGGCAAGTACCAATACGGTTAAGCCGAGGTAAAAGAGGCCTTGCTGGTAGCTGAGGCTTTCGCTACGGAATAGAAACGCTGCCGATACAGCGCCCACGTTACCGCCTGCACCGACGATACCGGCCACTGCGCCCAAGGCTTTTTTATTGATAAAGGGCACCACACCAAAGGTGGCGCCTTCCGCCATCTGCACGAACAGGCTAAATACCAGCATGATGCCAATCGCCAAGCTGAGTACATGCATTTGCGAGAAGGTGACGAGAGCGATGCCTTCGCATAGTAGGGCGATAAAGAGCCAGCGGACGCGTCCTTTTAGCCCACCCTGTTTAGCGAATAGGTCGGAAAAAACGCCGCCAAGGGTACGAGCAAAAATGTTCATTAAGCCGAACAGGCCTGCGATTAAGCCGGCGGTTGCCAGGGTAAGATCGAATTTATCGAAGAAGTAGATTGCCGCGATATTGTTGATGGTCAGCTCGACCCCAAAACAGAGTCCGTACACCACAAACAGCGCCCAAACGCGGATATCCTTTGCCGCCGCTAAAAAGCTCTGGGCTGCGCCATGCTCTCCGGTGGCTGGCGGTAGTTCACCGCGGGCGCGCAGCTCGCTGAAGTTGCCGTCTGGGGCATCTTGAGTGAACAGCCAGTAAGCGATACCGGTAAAAAATAGCACTACGCCAGGCACGACCATGGCCAGACGCCAGCCGAGCGCCTCATTAACGCCTAGCATCAGCATGCCCGCAAAAATCAACGGCATAACAATTTGTGTGGTGCCGCCGCCTAGGTTGCCCCAACCTGCGCTCGTGGCATTAGCTGTGCCAACCACATTGGGCGCAAACATCATGGTGGTGTGGTACTGGGTAATCACAAACGAAGCGCCGATAGCGCCAATCGCTAGGCGGGCCAGCAAAAACGTTTCAAAACTGTTAGCCAGACCAATGCCCATAACCGGAATGGACCCGAGCATCAGTAGGCCTGTGTAGGTTTTACGTGGCCCAATACGATCACACAGCACGCCAATCAACAGGCGCACCACCACGGTGATCGCCACCGAGGCAATAATGGTATTGCCGATTTGGGTTTGGGTGAGTGATAGATCCTCGCGAACCACCGCCATTAGCGGCGCAATGCCGAACCAGCCGAAAAAGCAGATATGAAATGCGAACCAGGAGAGGTGAAACGCGCGCATTTGCGGTGTTGAGAAGTTCAACAGTCGAATGCGGTTGGCTTTATTGCGAATGTCCATGGATGGCCTCACAGAGCATAGAACGAGTTTGCCGAGACACAACGCATCAGGCGTTGCGTGGTTACGAGAACATGCCTTCGCCATTGAAGGTCAGGTTCGACGCACTCGTACCCTTGCGGGCCTGGTCCACGCCTACTACTACTGCATAGCAATAAGCAAATACTCCGCCATCTGTCTTTTTAAATATTTAAATCAGTTGCTTACTGTTTTTTCAAAGCAGTGCTAAGGGAAATAAAATCACTAGATTAATCAAGTGAGCGCACTCCTCATGAGCAGAGTGCGCCAAGTTGGGGCAGTGCTGGATGGCTGAAGGGAGTTATTCGTGCAGATATACTGCATCAATATCCAGGGTTGAGCGTTGGCCGATGGCATCAAAGTTAGCCGTGATCCAGTTGTCGGCGGCTTCTCTCCCTTGGTCAAACAGGTGGCATAAAAATGGCCATTCAGAGTTGAGTTTGCTTGAAACCGATAAGCTATCGAGTGCCTGATCGCCACTAATGCGGTGAAAAAGCGACTGCTGGTAGCAGTTTTCAATACCCTGCTCTTCAAGGGTACGTTTCAACAGCGCGATCATGCGCACTTCTTTAATCAGCGCGGCATTAAAGGTGATTTCGTTAAGGCGGTTCATAATGGCCGAAGCGGAGGTGGGTAGTTCATCACGGCGAATCGGGTTGATCTGTACCAACAGAATATCCCTTGCGCTGCACTCTTCCATTAAGGGGAAGAGGGCTGGGTTGCCCATGTAGCCGCCGTCCCAATATGCTTCGCCGTCGATTTCCACAGCCTGGAACATAAAGGGCAGACAAGCCGATGCCATGACCGCATCGACGCTCATCTCTTCTCGACGAAACACACGCTGTTTGCCGGTGCGCACGTTAGTAGCTGCCACAAAGAGCTTTAGCTGGTCGCACTGGCGTACCCGCTCAAAGTCGATGTGGGCCGCCACAATATCGCGCAATGGATTCAAATTGAGCGGGTTGAGTTGGTAGGGCGACACCAGGCGAGTCATCAAGTCCATGGCGATATAGCCGGGGGAGTGCTCCAAACTCCAATTGCCGGTTAGTACATCCATCGGCGAGCGGCGGATAGGACTTGCCATGCCCGCGCGGCTTACCGCCTTCCAAAAATCCCTGAGAGATTGCCGGGCGGCCTGTTTACCACCACGGGTAAGGGCATCTGCCATGACTACGCCATTCATAGCGCCTGCGCTGGTGCCACTAATGCCCTCAATCTCAATACGGTCATCTTCCAGAAGTCGATCAATAACTCCCCAGGTATAAGCACCATGGGCTCCACCGCCTTGTAGCGCGAGATCTAGCTTCTTTGCAGCTGCCATCGTCATCCTTACCGTCTGCGTTATGAGTTCCATGCTCAGCATGGCATAAATAACGCATTACGGGAGGAGTGTTATATGGGGAGCAATTTAAGGCGCATCAGCAAGCGGTGAAGGATGACTTGCTGACATCGGTATCTCATAAACAGCCTGCTCCATAAGCTGATCAAGTCGCTTAGCAAGTGCTACGCTTGCTTCCTCCATTAGTGCTAGGGAGGCCAGTTGACCCGTATGATCCCCTTGTCTTGCATAGCGCAAAGCGTCCAAGCCGCTTTCATGGAAGCGGCGGTGAGGAGCCGCCAGCGAGCGATACGCCTCGGTATGTTTGTAGCGCCGCCCCTCGCCCGTAAAGTACCAGCGGCCTAGCGTACAGTGCTGATGATCCACCATGTGGTCCTCGAAATAGGCGGAAAGTAGCTGGTGGTAGATCCGATTTTTCCAAACGGCGTGCTCTAGCTTGGCAGCGTGCAAACAGGCCGTCGTGGTGCTGTGGTGAATCACTTTATACATATGACGTGCTTGACCCATGAGTTGCTCTATCACCTGCTCTGCCGCTTGGGCTGCATTGGCCAGCGCCTTAGATGTTTCCCGCTGATGGGCCTGCACGCGAGCATCTTCTTTTAGCAATATGGCAACCTGCTCAATCCAGTGATCCAATTGGTGGCCTAGATGCTGCGTATGGTCGGCAAGGTGCTGGATATCGCTGACGATAGCAGGTAAGCCAGAGGGCTCCTGGTGTATATGAGCCTCCTCTAGCGCCGTGGTCATGGCAAGTGCACGGGTTGCCCGGCGTTACGGGATAGCTCTACACCGATTTTGCGTAGCTCGTGCAGCGCCTGTTCGCTAGCGAGCGGGGCTGCATAGTGAACATCTGCCTGTTGGAAGCGTTGACACTGGTGTTTGATCGTCTGAGCCGTTTGTTCAGCATGATGAAGCCGCGCAAATAAGTCTGACAAAGTGGCCCGTTCACTCGCTAACTGCTCGGCATGGTGTTCGGCCCCCGTGCTTAATGAAGTCAGCATATCTGCTCCTTTGGACTGGAGCATGCTGATCGATTCAATCGGTGTCATCAGGCTAATAGCACGGCAACCATGAACGCTTTTTTCAGTCGCAAGCTGAGTACGCAGCTCGGTAACTTCATGCTCTAAACGGCGGATCGTTTGAAAGGGGTGCATAAAGGCAAACATGACCAATACCTGCAGTAGCGGAGCGTTGTGTGATCTTTTGTCACAGAGTATTGCAGAGGGTTTCCATGTCTGCCTGGAAAGAGTATCGATTCACGATCAAAATCAACCTCTTGCATATAAAAAGAGGGAGTATTTTCATGCTTCACGACTGCTTTTCTTAATTGTTACCTACCCTTTAGCGGCGAGCTAACGACAGTGCGGTAGGGCAGTTAATCACCTGAGAAGTAGCTAACCACTCCTCATCAGGGTAGTAAGCAAAGACATACTGGTTCTCTTTCAAACTATCAATCAGCGGATATGTGATGTCTTCACGCACGGCGGGGCAGCCGTGGCTACGGCCAAGGCGGCCGGTTTGCGCAATAAAGTCATCGCTAACATAGTCGGCGCCGTGAATAACAATTGCTCGCTCAAAAGCTAGATCGTTCACTTCTGGCTCCAGGCCGTCCAGGCGCAGCGAATAGCCATTACGGCCGTAGTAGCTATTCATAGTGCGGAACAGGCCAATGCTGGACTGATGGCTGTCAGGTGTATTCGAGAAAGCACTAGCCACCGCATCGCCAGAGCCCTGGCCATGTGACACCAGCTCTTCAAACAACAGGGTATGCTGGTGAAGGTCAAATACCCACATGCGTGGCTCTGAAGAGGGGAGCGAGTAATCAATTACGGCTAGGCGCTCTGCTGATGGGTCTGCACAGCTTAGTGCCTGGGCAGCAAGGCGCAGTGCCTCGGGCGTGGCCCCTGGTGCTAACTGGAGTAACTGGTGGTGAAGAGGAGAAACACCCGCGGGCGGTGCTGTTGCCACCTGGGAGAAAAAACTCGCCGCTTGAAGCGGGTAAGAAAGTAACACGATAGGTAAAGAAAACAGTACAGTGGTTATGCGTGAGCGAAAAAACATGGGTGCAATCCTGACTAAAGTGGCGAAAAAAGGGTACACACGTAGAGTCATCACGAGTAAACGTAAACGGCTATGATAAAAAACGCGTATCGGTACGGGAACAGCTGATATGACGTTAAGCAAAAAGAGTGAAGCCACACCACAACGCTGCATAGTAACGCAAGGAGGGGCGATGAACGACAATCAGCCACTAAGACGATGGGCGATAGGGGCCGCGCTCTGTCTGACGCTAACCTACCCACTGATGGCCACCTCAAGCGAACCCGCTAGCGAAGCGTTACAGCAAGCGCTGACACAGCGCATTCAGCAAAGCGGAGAAACGCTGCCGGTAGAGTCGTTTTACCAACTGAGGGATGGGCAGCCTGCTTGGCAGGCTATCAACCGTGTTGAAGCGCTGGTCAGCGCATTGAATAGCCTCGTGGATGACGGTTTAACGCCGAGTGATTATCAAGCCGCTTCGCTGTTGGATGATTTTCAGCTTAGCCAGCAGCTAGACGCCCAAGCGAAAGCAAGCTTCGATGTGCGCGCTACCCGTTCGCTGCTGTTAGCACTGGATCATTTATCGCTAGGTAAAGTGAACCCTAAAGACGTCGAGCCCAACTGGGACTTACCACGCCCTGAGCGGAGTTATGTACTTCCTCGGGTAGTGCAGGCGGTTGAAGAGGGTGATGTGCATCAGGCGCTGGCTTTCGCTCGCCCCGCATCTCCTGAGTATGCTCAGCTGCGCGAAGCGTTGACGCATTACCGCCGTTTGGCAGAGCAGGGCAGCGTGCCTTACTTACCGGGGCGTGAGGAGTCGCTGCGTCCCGGCGATATTGATGACGACGTTCAAACGCTACGCCAGCGCCTGACGCTATGGGGCGAGCCCCACCTGCTGGCAGCAGATAGTAGCGCTTACCCCATGGTCGACGTGCAGGCGTCAGGAGCTGACCCTCGCAGCTTCGACCGAGAGTTAGCGCAAGCGGTCATGCGTTTTCAGCGACGCCACCAGTTGCAAGAAGATGGCGTAGTGGGAGAGCGCACACGACTGGCACTGAACATGCCCGTCTCCGCACGAGTGAACCAATTGCGCATCAACCTGGAGCGCGCCCGCTGGATTCGCCCTTCGCTGGAGCGGGCGCCCAACGTATGGGTCGATATTGCAGGCTATCGCTTGCATTATACGCGCCCCAATGGCCAGCATTGGGATACCCGAGTGGTGGTGGGCTCGCCCAGCCGTGAAACGCCGATTATTCACTCCTCCATCAGCCATTTAACGGTTAATCCGAGCTGGACGATTCCGCCTACGATTATGCGGGAAGATGTGCTACCACGGATCCGCCGGGACGAGCAGTATCTGGCGCGGCAGAACATTCAGGTAGTGAGCCTATCTGGAGAAACGCTGGATGCGAGCACGATCGATTGGCAGCGTCCTGGAGGCGTGATGCTTCGCCAAGTGGCAGGGAGCAGCAATCCTCTGGGACGTGTCGTGGTGCGTTTTCCCAATAACGACATGATTTACTTGCAGATACCCCGGCAAGAGGGCTCTTTCAGCGTGAGCACAGGGCGCTGAGCTCTGGCTGTGTGCGGGTTGAGGGGGTAACGGAATTTGCCCAGCTCCTACTGCATGACAGCGGCAGCCGTTATCAACTCAATACGCTGATCGCGAATGGCCGCAGCGATCAAAACGTGAACTTGCCTAACCGTATTCCGGTAGCGCTGCACTATCTGACTGCTTGGCCCAACGGGCAAGGCGATGTAGTGTTTAGAGAGGATATCTATCACCGCGATGCGGCGCTGCTCGCAGCGCTCAAAGCAGTGTAAGTCGCTCGTCATTCATCACTACTGTTCATCACTACGGGTAGTATCAAAAAAGCCGCCCCACGTCGTGTGGAGCGGCTTTTTCGTATCGCCGTGGAGAGTACTTATTGGAGGCTTTCGTCGCTGTCGTTATCGCGCTCGTAGTTAGCCACGCTAATGGTGCCGGTTTCGCCACTCTCCAGCGCGGCCAACATCGGCTCGGCTTGGCGTTGGAACGCGATCAGCGTGTCGCCGCTTAGGCTAGTGTTCTCGGGCAGTTCGACCGTCATCGCGTTCACCGGCGTGTTATTGACGATGACTTCATAATGCAGGTGGGGGCCTGTGCTGCGGCCGGTATTACCGGACAGCGCAATACGATCGCCCATCGTGACGCGCTCGCCCTGGCTGACCAATGGTTGCGACAAATGCAAATAGCGGGTGCGGTAGCCGTTGTCATGGCGCACGACGATGTAACGACCGGCAGCATGGTGGTTGCCGACACGCTCGACGCGACCATTCGCAGGCGCGGTGATAGGGGTGCCAATGGGCATCGCAAAGTCGGTGCCGTTGTGCGGGCTCACTCGACCGGTGACCGGGTGTAGGCGGCGTGGGTTGAAATTGGAGCTAAGACGATAATTACCTTCGAAAGGATGACGCGCAAAGGCTGGATCGAGGCTGCTGCCTTCGGGCGTGTAAAAATTATCGTCGGTGGTATTGCGCACGACGGTCAGGTCCATACGTTCGCCGTCATACTTAACGGCCAGTATACGCGAATCAAGTGTCTCGCCATCGATCATGTCAGATTCGACCAAGACCTGAAACTGATCCCCCCGGCGGCTGTCACGACGGAAGTCCAGCTTTTTTTGCAAGATGCGCGTAAGCTCTGTGACGGAGCTGCTGCTCAAGCCGGTGGCTTGGGCTGAGCGAGCAAAGCTGCCCGTTACGCTACCGGCATAAAGGCGCTGTACGGGCTCACCCTGACGTTCGATAGCCGTAATGGCGTATTGGTCACTATCCCGCTCTAGTAGAACGCCTTCGCGCGTGTTCTTCATCATGCGCAGTGCCAACAACCGGCCCGTTTCGTCCAGCTGGTAGTCGAAGCTGTGACCTGCACGCCAATGCGTCAACATACGAGGATCGGGTAGGTCGTCCAGCAGGGCGAGCACTTCGCTGTACCCCAAGCCCAGCTCGTTTTGCGCTAACACGGCAAACGTCTCGCCAGGCTCGACGATATGAGTTTCCCACTCAGGAACGAACGGCTCTTCGGCTGCCAGCTCCAGTTCCAGGAACGAGACATCGTCCTCGTAGAGTTCGACCCCATAATCCTCGTAAGAAGTGGCATCAGCGATTTCGACGGAGTCGTCGACATTGAGCATGCCGCTTGTAATCGTGCCTAACACGATGGCCATATGAAGGGCGCCGTCATCCAGTGCCCCCTCGTGCAGCGCTACCTGAGATTGGGCATCGCGTGGCTCAGCTTCACTCGCCATAGAGGCTTCTGCGCTGGTAATCACGTCGAGATCAACGATCTCGGTGGCAGCTAATTCACTTAAGGGGATATGTTCCCGGGTAGCGTCGAGCGCGCGCGAGGCACGGTCAATCGCTTCTGCAACGGGCGCTCGCTCTTGGCGAAGCGAAGGCACGCCTGGGGCAGAATCACTGGGAAGCGGAACTAACACGCTTTCCAGCGGAGTCTGGGGTTGGTTTAAATCGTGGTACGAGGTGATAAGTTTCTGTGCGCCCAGCACAGTGACCATGGTGGCCACGGGTAACAGTAATAATTTATGCGTGCGGGGCAGCGAATGAAGGATTCGCAACATGGGTAAATGGGCCGCCAAGTTCGTGAAATAAAAGTAACATGATAGTAAGCAAACTCGGGAACCATACCCCATGGAGGCAGGAGTGAATAGACTGTACATCTATACACAAAACATACTTTCGCTAAAAAGCGGAATTATTCAACTTGGGTGAGGATTTATGAACGCCGTTTGCTAACAAAAGTAACGTTGAACGTGCATGCTGGTGTGCGACGGCCCTCATTATTTTGCTCTTAACCATGGATGTAAGTTAGGCATTGCGAAAGCTGTTATACAGCTTGTGTCTAATTTAAAAGGCTTTTATCTCTTTTTGCGACTTTAATGAGCAGCCAAACAGGGTCTAAGTGAGAGGATCTACACCACGTTAGCAGCCTATACGATGATCATTACTCAAATAATTGAGGCAGCGTTAAAGATAACGAACAGGTTTTTTGTAATTTTTTGTATTTTTGGCGAGTGAGCTTTTGTCTTAGCGCGCTGCCGTTTACGCAGTGTTTGTCAGAGAACGAGTACTCGACGCTATTTCCTGGCATTCTAGTGGTATTTTTTCGAAGATGAAGTGGGTTGTTTCGCTGTATGGCGTCGAGGAAATCGAAATGTCTCGGGTAACACTAGCGCAGTGGCAGATGCTGGCCGCCGTGGTGGATCACGGTGGATTCGCACGGGCGGCAGAGGCTATCCACAAAAGTCCCTCCACGCTTAATCATGCGGTCCATAAATTAGAAGAGCAGTTGGGTATTCAGGTGCTTGAGCCGGTAGGTCGACAGGTACGCCTAACAGAAGCAGGCGAGCTGCTGCTTCGCCGTGCGCGCCAATTGATCGAGAGTGCGGAGTCACTGGAAGATGTAGCGTCGCGGCTTGCGGCGGGTTTAGAGGCTGAAGTGGTGGTGGCCATCGACCAAATTTTTCCTGCGGCTGCTCAGGCAAAAGCGTTGGAGCGCTTCTCTGACACCTACCCGCAGGTCAGAGTGCAGCTTCACGAGAGCGTGCTCAATGGCGGTACTGAAATGCTCTACGACGGCCGGGCGGACTTGGTGATTTCTGGCATCGAAGCGCAGGGATTTCTGGGGGAGCCGCTAGTGAATGTGCGTTTTGTGGCCGTCGCGCATCCAGGCCATGCGCTGCATCAGTTGGGGCGCTCGCTGGATTTGCGCGACTTGGCGCAGCATCGACAGTTAGTGGTGCGCGACTCGGCGCTACGCCAGTCTACCAACGCTGGCTGGTTAAAAGCCGAGCAGCGCTGGACGGTCGGGCATGTGAGTACGTCATTAGATATGCTGCGTCGCGGGCTAGGGTTTGCCTGGATACCGGAAACGCGTATTGCCGATGAGCTGGCCAGCGGTCAGTTGAAGCCGCTGCCGCTAAGCGCCGGGGGTATACGCGAAGTCCCCGTTCAATTGATCTTCCGTGACCGTGACCGCGCAGGCCCTGCGGCCCATGCCATGGCGGCAGCGTTAAAGCGGGCAGTAAAAGAAGTCTGCGAGCAACGTTCGATTCCCTCGAATGAACAGCCGTAAAACATGCGCTTGAGCCTGAATCAGTCGGGGGTATGCTGAACGTCAATCACAGTATAAAACGTTCAACGTAGGAGACGCCTGATGGGACTGCTTGTAAACGGTGAGTGGGTAGACCAGTGGTATGACACCAAAAAGCATGGCGGTGAGTTTGTACGTGAGTCCGCGCAACTGCGCGATTGGGTGGGCAGTAGTGAAGAGTCGCAAGGCGACAGTTATCCGGCCCAAGCGGATCGCTACCACCTTTATGTATCGCTCGCCTGCCCCTGGGCGCACCGTGCGCTGATCATGCGCAAACTGAAAGGTCTGGAACCGTTGATAGGTACTTCTCACGTTAGCCCGCTGATGCTGGGCAACGGTTGGACATACCATCAAGACGAAGGCGCCAGCGGCGATCCGATCAATCACGCTGAGTTTCACCACCAGCTCTATACCATGACCAACCCGACCTACACTGGGCGGGTCACGGTGCCGGTATTGTGGGATAAACAGCGCAGCGCGATTATCAATAACGAATCCGCTGATTTGCTGCGTATCTTCAACCGAGCCTTCGATGAGCTGACAGGCAATAATCTGGATTTCTACCCAGAAGATCTGCGCAGCGTCATCGACGAAGTAAATGATGACGTATACGACCATATCAATAATGGCGTTTACAAATCCGGGTTCGCCACCGAGCAGCAGGTGTATGAGAAGCACGTGACCGCACTCTTTGATGCGTTAGAGCGCATTGAGAAGCGACTGGCAGAGCATCGCTACCTCGCGGGGGAGTGGCTCACCGAAGCGGATATTCGCCTCTTCACAACGCTAATTCGCTTTGACGCGGTCTACTTTGGCCACTTCAAATGCAATTTCAAACGCATTGAAGATTACCCGAACCTTTCCAACTACGTGCGTGAGCTTTACCAGTGGCCGGGTGTGGCGGAGACCGTCAATATGGATCATATCAAGCGACACTACTATTACAGCCACGACACGATTAACCCCACGCGTATTGTACCAGCAGGCCCGCTACTGGACTTTATGCGCCCGCACGACCGGGAGCGTTTGCCGGGACAGGGGATACGTCGCCGCTAAATGCTGTACGCTATGTACGAAAAAGGGC
This sequence comes from Vreelandella aquamarina, assembly GCF_900110265.1. GTDB lineage: Bacteria > Pseudomonadota > Gammaproteobacteria > Pseudomonadales > Halomonadaceae > Vreelandella > Vreelandella aquamarina. The sequence continues at coordinate 13,893 of NZ_FODB01000021.1, forward strand.
CATCCGCTTGGGTGGCCCTTTCCTATATTGCTGTGTATCAGCAAACAAACGTGTTACTCGTTGGCATCTATTGCTTCACGAGTAGACTGCCAAGCGCTCTGTGCACCTTCTTTAGTGGTTTGCCAAGCATCGCGTGCGTTCGCTTTGGTTTGTTCCCACCAGTCGCGATCATACGTTGGGAATGACTCCACTTCTTCAGATGTAGCTTCCAACATGATGCGATGCTCAGTGTCGCCATCGTTTTCAGTATGCGTTTCAAGCGTAAATTGGTCAGTGTTCACTACAATTTCGCGTCCGCCTAAGCCAAGTACAGCACCACTCTCGATTACGAGGGCTGAAATACGCATCTCTTCGTCAAACAAAATGTCATCGACTTCGCCAATCTCTTCGCCTGACCCATTGGCAAAGAACACTTCTGCATCAAGGATATCATCGGCAGAGTACATACCCTGCGGCTCTGTTTGCGCCTGAACATTAAAGGCCATACCGCCAAGCAGTGCCGTTGTAATTGCAGTCGTGAGGATTGATTTACGCATAGCTTCTCTCCATGTGGCTATAAAAGTAGCGTTTTAACGCTAACAATAATCTGATCCCAGTTCATGTGCATCACGCCTTGAAGTTCTTGAACAACGTGAGGCACCTCTCAGGTTAGACCAATAGTGAACAAGTGCAAGTTTCAGGATGATATTGGTTAAAGTAAAAAAGCTGGTCAGCTCACCAGTGGGGTGGTAGGATGCGCGCTCCTCGCATGTGTTGACCCCTCCATCACGACGGCAAGCGTTGATTCAGTGGCCTTGTGGCATTGAGCAGAACGTTTGCAGGAACATCCCCTCGACTGGATGTTCATTGCTGTGAAGATGGCGCGCCTCCAGCATTTCACCAAACGGGTGAAATCGGCGCAGAAGGTCGCCACAGCGGTTGGCCCGCAAATGCGGTGTTGCCAACCGAATGCCAGGTGCGACCGGCGTCTCCGACTCCACTGATGACGATATCCGCGATGCGGAGCCTTGTTCTTTTGCAGCGTACTGTTACGCGCTGCATGAAAACAGAGTCAGAGACGCTTACGATGTTTTTTGCCGGTTCTTCCGGCCTACCAAGGTGTGATTAATGACCTCGACTTCTGTCGCCTCGCCGAGCTTCGGCGATCTGGCTCTATTGCCTGCCGTTCTGTCTGCTGTTGAAGCACAGGGCTATGAAACTCCTTCACCCATCCAGGCGCAGACCATTCCTGCGTTGCTGGAAGGTCGCGATATGCTGGGCCAAGCGCAAACGGGTACCGGCAAAACCGCTGCTTTCGCACTACCGCTGCTGTCGCGTCTCGACATGCAGCGTCGCGAGCCCCAGGTACTGGTGCTTGCGCCGACCCGCGAACTGGCTCAACAGGTCGCCGTCTCTTTTAGCCGTTATGGCCAAAACCTTCAGGGGTTGGAAGTGGCTACCCTCTGCGGTGGTCAAGAGTACCGTGAGCAGTTAGGCGCGCTGAAGCGTGGTGCCCAAGTGGTAGTGGGCACGCCGGGCCGCGTGATTGACCACCTGGATCGTGGCAGCCTGAAGTTAGATGGCCTGTCTGCGCTGGTGCTGGACGAAGCCGACGAAATGCTGCGCATGGGCTTTATCGACGACGTAAAACGCGTGGTTGCCGATACCCCGAAAGATGCTCAGCGTGTGTTCTTCTCGGCGACCCTGCCGACTGAAATCGAGCGCATCGTCAACCGTTATTTGGTCAACCCGGTGAAGGTGGCGATCGAGTCGCGCACCACCACAGGTGAAAACATCGAGCAGCGCCTCGTGCGTGTCGACGGTGGTGCCAAGCTGGAAGCGCTGGCGCGTATTCTGGAAGTGGAGCCGGTGGATGCGGCCATCGTGTTCGTACGTACACGTGCGGCCTGTACCACGCTGGTCGAGCAGTTGACTGCTCGTGGCGTCAACGCCGCTGGCCTATCGGGTGATCTAGATCAGAGCCTGCGTGAGCGCACGATTACCCGCTTGAAGCGTGGCAAGGTCGATGTCCTGATCGCGACCGACGTCGCCGCTCGTGGTCTGGACGTTCCGCGTATCACCCACGTGGTGAACTACGACCTTCCCCAGGACGCCGAAGCCTATACGCACCGTATCGGTCGTACTGGCCGTGCGGGCCGCAGCGGTATCGCGATCACCTTTGCGGGCTTCCGTGAAGGCCGCAAGGTAGGCTGGATGGAGCAGGCAACGGGTCAGAAAATGACCGAAATGCCGCTGCCTGACGAAGCCGCTATCCGTGCGCACCGTGATGAAGTATTCCACCATCGCGTCGTGGCAGCCCTGACCAAGGGTGCCGAAGAGCAGCGCGCGCTGGTCGAGCGTCTGGTGGAAGAAGGTCACGACGCCGTCGACCTGGCCTGTGCCTTTGCTGCCATGGCGCGTGCTGACGAAGCGCCGATTGGTCGTCTTCAGGCACCGCGCAAAGAGCGTGCCCCGCGCGATGGCGCACCGGGCAAGCCGGGCGGTGCTCGTCGCGAGCGCTCCAGCGCGCCCAGCGAAGGCATGACCCGCTACCGTGTTTCCGTTGGCCATAAAGACGGTGTGAAGCCGGGTCAACTGGTCGGCGCGCTGGCGAACGAAGGCGGCATTGAAGGCGCGCGTATCGGTCGTATCGATATTCGCAACGCTTTCTCGGTCGTTGAACTGCCTAGCGGTCTGCCGTCTACCATTCTGGCCAAGATGGCTCGTGCCCGTGTGGCCGGTCGCCCGCTGGAAATCAGCGAAGACCGTGCGCCTGAGCGTGCACCGCGCCGCCGTCGTGACGATGGTGACGCGCCGGTTCGCCGCCGCGAACGTGCGTAAACGCCTGCCGGGCGACTGATGTCGCCCTGGCTACCATCCCCCCATGCCCTTGGCATGGGGGGGGTTTTTTGGCTATCCTGAACGTCATCCTGGTGGCTCAGCGTCTGCTGGGCGCCAACCTCGAGCCACCCGCAAGGAGGCCGCATGGACGCCGCATTACACGATTGGAGCCTGACTCCCAAGCAGGCCATCGCACTCCAGTCCCAGCTTGCCAAGCAATTGGAAGCCGACGACCGTATCGACCCCGTGACGCACATCGCGGGGGTCGACATCGGTTTCGAAGAAGACGGCAGCATTACCCGGGCGGCGGTGGTCGTGCTGGCGTGGTCGCCGGAGCAGGCGCCGCCACTGACTGTAGTGGAGCAGGTGGTTCACCGGGAACCCACGCGCATGCCCTACATCCCGGGCCTGCTGTCGTTTCGGGAAATTCCGGCGGCGCTGGGAGCCTTTGCCCAGTTGAAAACACGCCCGCAGCTGGTCATGGTGGATGGGCAGGGCATCGCCCACCCTCGGCGGCTGGGCGTGGCAGCGCATTTGGGGCTGTGGCTGGACCTGCCGATCATCGGGATTGCCAAGTCGCGACTCACTGGGCGCCATGCCGACGTGGGAGAGGCCCGAGGCGATTGGGTACCGCTCATGGCCGGGCAGGAAGTGATCGGTGCCGTGCTGCGCTCCCGTGCTCAGGTCAAGCCAGTGTTCGTGTCTCCGGGGCATCGACTGTCGCTGGCGACTTCGCTGGACTGGGTCATGCGCTGCCTGGGCAAGACCAAGCTGCCAGAGCCAACCCGCCTGGCCGACCGGCTGGCATCGCGGCGCGACCAAAAGCGCGCTACAGCATCGCAAACGCACACTACAGCATCGCGATGAACCGGGTCAGCAGGCGCGTGGCGTCGGGGGTCTCCGCGACGTCTTGCAGCAGTTGATCCGGGTCTTCGCCCTGGTCGCGCAAGGCAGCGCGCTGGCGTTCGATATAAGCGCGCATCACCGGCGGTGAAAACTCGGGATGGAACTGGACGCTCCACTGGCGTGGCCCATAGCGCAGCGCCTGGTGGGCATCGTGGCAATTGTGCGCCAGGATGCTGGTGCCGGGGGGAAGCTGCATGACCGCCTGGGCATGGGTCAAGTGGGCCACGAAACACTCCGGGAGTTGCCCGAACAGCGGGTCCTGGCGGCCTGCCTGGGTCAGGCGCACGCTGCGTGTGCCGGATTCACGCCCCGCCGGGTGGTAATCACTCACACCGCCAAACGCAGCGGCCATCAGCTGGTGGCCGTAGCATACGCCCAGCAGCGGCAGGTCGTCCGCCAGTGCCTGCTGTAACCAGGGCTTCAGCGTCTCGCTCCAGGGGAGCTGCTCACTGACCATGCTGTGGGAGCCGGTAATGATGGCTGCCACGATATCCTCCGGCGGCTGGCTGGTGAGGCGTGCATCCCATACGTCGAGGGTCAGGTGGTCGGGCAGGGCGTCCTGCACCTGGTCGATGAACAGCTGTTCGAAATCCCCGTGCTGCTCCACCACTTCAGGGAAGGCGTCCCCGGTTTTAATAATGACTAAAGAGGCCATGGCATTCTCGTTATCGTATCGCGGCGGTGGAAAGATAGCCGAATCAGGTCATTACGCTGTAAGCTGAAACGTCTTGTTTAATTACCGTTTTACCATACATTAGGAGCTTGATATGCAACAGATTACTCGTGCAGGGCAGCCGATAGATGTAGCAGGTACTCTACCTGTCGTTGGGCAAGCTGCCCCGGCGATGACGCTGACCAACAGCGACCTGGAAGATGTCACGCTGGACACCTACCAAGGCAAACGTAAAGTGTTGAACATTATACCCAGTGTGGACACGCCCACCTGTGCGATGTCTACCCGGCGGTTTAATGAGCTGGCCTCCAGCCTGCAAGATACCGTTGTACTGGTAGTCTCGGCTGACCTGCCGTTCGCCGCCAAGCGCTTCTGCGGAGCCGAAGGACTGGATAACGTTGAGATGCTCTCCACCTTCCGCCATCGGGAGTTCCAGGAAGCCTGGGGCGTGGCGCTGTGTAACAACAGCATGGAAGGGCTGTGTGCCCGCGCGGTCGTTGTACTGGACGCGGACAACCGCGTGCTGCACAGCGAGCTGGTCAGCGAGTTGAAGAACGAGCCTGATTACGACGCGGCATTGGCTGCACTGAAAGGCTAGCGGGGCGCCGTGGCCGCCTTCACCAGCGCACGTATCAAACGCTGCTGGGGGCGGTTGAAAATTAGCCATTCGGGATGCCACTGTACGCCAATCAGAAAGTCGTGGGCTTCGGACTCAATCCCCTGCACTAGCCCGTCTCTGTCTCTCGCGACGATTTTAATGCCTTTTCCCGCCTGGTTAACGGCCTGGTGATGCAGGCTGTTCACCCGACACCAAGTGACGCCCAGCAGTTGATACAGTTGGCTGCCGCCGACGATATCGACCGTTTTACGGGGCAGCACGGTACGCCGCCGCTTCAAGCCTTCATGGGTGGTATAAATATCGGGGTCCAGCGTGCCACCCAAATGTACGTTAATTAACTGAGCGCCCCGGCAGATGCCAAGCACCGGTGTGTTTTGCGGAATGAACCGATTCAACAAGCTCAATTCTAACTCGTCCCGGGCGGGATCCAAGCGCACGTCGAGCTGCACTTCGCCGCCGTACAGGTGGGCTTGAATGTCGTCCCCGCCGCCAATGATCAGGCCGTCCAGATGCTCTGGCAAGGGGCGGGAAGGGGAAAGCCGCAGCGGCCTGCCGCCGTGACGCCAGACGGCAAACCAGTCGAAGCACCAGGCAAGCTGGCTTTTGTAATCCGAGGTCGTGATGCCGATCAGGGGTCTAGACATGGCCAAACAGTCTGCGCTTGAGGCGCTGCCACCAGGGCTGGCGCTGTTCGGCCATGTACTCCTGGCAGCGGGCGTGAAGGTTGTCCTGATCGTGGGCCAGCTTCTCTACCTCCACCCAGCGGTTCCACTCCATTACGCTGCCCCAGCCCGGCTGCGACAGCTGCGCATTGGGCAACCGATAATGGAAGGTGGGCCGTGGCTTGGTCAACTGGCCGTGCAGCAGCGCGTGAGGGTGTTCCGAGCGCAGGTGGGCAAACAGCGGCAGCAGGTCCAGCTCGCGGTTACGGGTAGGGTTATCGGCCAGGTAGTCGTCGATGAAGGTGTCGAGGTCCGGCTGGTAACGCAGATCCAGCACCTTACGGGCGTACTCCTTGGGAAACGGGTTGGCGTGAGGCAGCACTTCGCGGGTGATATCCACCTTAATTTCTTCACGCAGCCAATTGGCCAGCAGCAGGTAGGCGCGCATCATGGCGAGCAGGTACTCCACCTCCTGGCTTTCCACCTCAGGGTTCAGGTGTAGACCAAAACCATAGAGCAGGCTGGCATCGGTGCCTTTGGCGCCTTTTTCCCGCAGCGTTTCAAAGAGCGTATCGAGTGTTTCTAGCTCGTCCCAAGGAATAGGCGGGCAGACGATTTCGGTGGGCACCAAGCCGGTCACCATATCGCCGATTAGCTCGCGGGTTTTTTGGTGAAACTCTACTCGCCGCTGGTGCTGCTGGCGCGCCCATTCACTGTCGCTTTCATGGTGCTCTTCCAGCAGTGCTTTATCAGGGTGGGCGTATTGGGTATCCAGCTCAATGCCAAACTCTCCCCAACGTGTGCCTTCCACCTGTAGCCGATGAGGGCTGACCACGTTAAGCTCCCCACCAAATAGCGTGCGCACCAGCTCAGCCGTCTCGCGGGGCGGTAGCCCGGCAAACTCGATTTCAACGCCGACGCAGCGTGTTTGGCCATCTTTATTTACGCGTTTGGGTGGGGCTTGCAGCGTCATCTCGGTATCCTTGAGAGGAACGTTTGAAGGGTCAGCCTATCATAGTCACGCGTTGAGGCTGAGCGTAATCAACGAAGTAAATGTTAATCACCGGTACCTGTGGCCGGTCTATGTCGGGAGTGACGTGTGCGACAGCACTGGATAACCCAAATCATCGTAGGCGTAGTGCTCAGCATGCTGCTCAGCGCGGCGGCACTGGCGCAGAGTGTTTCCTTGCCTAACCTGACGGGTGGCGACTCGTCGGAACAGTCCGAGGTAAGTAACGAAGATTTTCAGCGCTCGCTTGGCAATGTGATCTCCATGCTCGAAAACGAGCAGCAGCGCACCGCACTACTGGACTCGCTGCGCGAGCTGCAGGTGAGCACCGAGGCCGCCGAGGAGGATGGCGTGGTGCGCCAAGGGCTGCTGGGCGCCTTGGCTGATACGCTTTCCGACATCGGTGAACAGGCCCAGGCCGGGGATTCGCCCATCGACGAGTGGTCACGCCAGCTAGTGCAGGGGGCGGATGACTTACGCGCTTTACATGAGGGCGCTGACCAAGGGGAGGTCATTCGCGCGGTGGCCGACGGCGCCGTGCTGGCCTTTGTATGGAGCGCGCTGTTGGTAGTGATGATTGCCTTTGGCCGCTTAGTCGCCACGCGTCGCCACTGGCCGTTGGATCTTCCCCGCGACCCCAAAGCGTGGCTGCTGGCGGTGCACTTTTTACGTCGCATGCTGCCGTGGACGCTGGCCTTCGCCATTACCCTCGGCATCGGTCAAATCCTGCCTTACAGCCCAGGGCGTGCCGTGGTGCTGGTGGTGGCATATATCTGCCTATGTGGCCGCGCGCTCTCGGTAGTGTTTGAGACCGTGATCGCCTTCTTCAGTCGGGGCCATCGCTTCCCGGCAGTGCAGGTGTTACAGCACAAAGCGCTGCGTGGCCTGTTTGTGATTGGCGCGCTGATTGCCTTGGGCGATGCGGTGAACTCCACGCGCTTAGTAGAACTACTGGGCGCAGAGCTTTCCGGCTTGGTATCGGTGCTGGCGAACATGCTGGCAGCGCTGCTATCGGCGCGCTTTATCTTTAAGTTTAAGCGCCCCATACGTCATCTGATTTGCAACCGGCCTTATAAGCAGCGCCGCGATGCCAGCGCCGCGGTTGAGATGATTCGTACCTTGGGAGGGCTGTGGCATATCCCGGCGCTTTTAATGGTTGGTGGCTCGCTGCTGGCGATTTTTATTACCGTAGGGGATGTGGGCACGGCCCTGGCGCGCTCGATTGTCTCTGCCAGTTTACTAGTGCTGACGCTAGTCGTGACCGGGCTGCTGCGCCGCCAAGCCGAGCGGCTCAACAAGCGCCGCCATCGCCGCCGCTTCAGTCAGTACCGCAAGCGTTTGGAACGTTTCGGGTTCGTGCTGGCACATATTTGCGCGTGGATGGTGTTCGCCGAGCTCTCTATGCAAGTGTGGGGCGGTTCGCTGTTTGGTTTAGGCCAGCAGGCGGTGGCCAGCGCCCGCATCGGGCAAGCGCTGGTGAGCCTTGGTGCTACGATTTTGCTGGCCTGGCTGGTATGGATCTTTGCCGATACGGCCATTCAGCGGGCGTTGACCTCTTCGGCTCGCTCCCGCGGGCGGCGGGTAAATCAAGCCCGTGCGCAAACCATTACGCCGATGATTCGCAACGTGATTTTTGTCGCTATTTTGATCATCGCGGTGATCGCGGGGCTAGCCAACCTTGGGGTGAACGTCACGCCACTGCTGGCGGGTGCCGGTGTGATCGGTCTGGCGATTGGTTTTGGTGCCCAAACCCTGGTGCAGGATTTAATCACTGGTATTTTTATTCTGATTGAAGACTCGTTGGCGGTGGATGACTTTGTGCAGATCAACGGCCATATGGGCACAGTAGAAGGGTTAACACTGCGCACCGTGCGGCTGCGTGACCTGGACGGCGTGCTGCACATCATCACCTTCAGTCGTATCGAATCGATCCACAATATGTCCCGCCAGTTCGGTATTGCGCTGATGCGTATTCGCATTCCTTACGATATGAAAATCGACGATGCGATTACCCTGATGCAGGAGACCGCCCAGGAGCTACGTAAAGACCCGATGATGCGCCACTACATCTGGTCGCCGCTGGAGATGCAGGGCGTGCAGGGCTTTGAAGAGGGCTGCCCCATCCTGCGGATGCGTTTTCGCACTGCGCCGGAAATGCAGTGGGATGTTTCCCGCGCCTTTAACCTGCTGCTGAAGCAGCGCATGGAAGCACAAGAGATCGACCTGGGTGTACCGCGTTTGAGTGTCAGCATGGAAGCGCGCTCTGAGTCGCGTATGGAAGACACCTCCGGCACCGATTTAAGCATGGAGCGGGGCGAGGAGAGCCGTTCTTCTTCCAATGAAGAGCCACATAAAAAGCCCGCGCCCCCGAAGCCCGCACCACGCCCCACTCAGGCGGAAATCCGTCAAGACGAGCGGGAGCGCCACGGCACGTCAGCCCAAGCCAAGCCCCAAGCTCAAGGCAAACCCCAAAGCGAGGCCTATGCCCGCCCCCACGGTGAAAACGGCGATGAGTAACCATGGCCCCCGCAGGCGACGCCAGCGGTTATAGAGCGAGACCGCGTGACTGACGCGGTCAACTAGCTCATCGTGGCGTGAGATCGCGTTATCCGGCGGCAGCGAAAAATCATTGGCCACATCGCCCTGCCAATGGGCACCGTGGGTTAGGCCCAACCGGGCGCGCAGGCGCCCAATGTCGCTCAGGGTGTGGTGAAGGGTGTCGTAGGTTTCCCGGTGTGGGGCAACGGCGAGCACGGAGGTAGCATCCTGGCGTAGTGCGCTATTGGGGCAGCGGGCCAGGGCACTGTTGATCTGATGGTCGTTCGCGTCAGGCGACAGAGCGAGGCGTTGATACAGGTCGCGCATAATCCAGGAAGTCTCTTTCCAAGCGTAGTGATTAGTAGGTTTGCATCAAATAATCATAGGCATTTTTGATGCGTTGAAAACGCGCCGACGCTAGAGCGACCTGGTGCTCGCTATCGGAGTAGAAGCGATCTGGGTGGTGAAGCTGGGCCATGCGGCGATAGGCGCGGCGTACATCGGTTTTGCTCGCCCCTGGCGTCAGCCCCAGGACGGCGAGGGCGCGAGTGGTGCGATCGGGAGGCGGTGGGCTGCTACGTTGCTGGCGTTGTCGTGACTCCTCTTGCGCCTGCTCCTGGCGTGCTCGCTCTTGGCGTGCCTGCTCCTGACGCGCTTGCTCGGCTCTGGCCTTCTCCGCTTTGGCCTGTTCGGCGCTGGACTGCTCCGCCCGCGCTTTGGCACGGCGGGCGTCCTCTTTTTGCTGCTTTTTTTCCTGCTGCTTCTGCTTCTTTTCCTGCTGTTTTTCCTGCTGTTTATCCGCTTTGGCCCGCTGCTGCTGTTCTTGCTCGGCCTGCGATGCCTTGGCGCGTTGTGCAGCCTCGGCTTCTTCCCGCGCTTTGCGGGCATAGTAGTCCGGGTCGTGAGCTTGCCAATAGGCGTCGCGGCTCGGGTCTTCCGGCTGACGCAGCGGCTGGCCAGTCAGTTCCTGAAAAAGCGTGCCCAAGGTGGCCGGCGCTACGTTTAGCAAATCGGCTAAAAAACGCAGGATATAATGGTTGGCAAGCGAGATATCGCCGTCGTCCGTGGCCACGGTAATCGCTTGGTGCATCACACTCAGGCTACGCTCTTTAGAACACTCTTTGCGTACCACCTCGGCGGCCAGCTGAATGGCGTGCAGGTCTTGGCTGTGGGCAATACTCATCACCGGCCCCAGTTCGTGTCCGTGGCGAAACTGCGATGTCACCTGGGCCAAGCGGCGACGCCGCTGGCCTTCCGAGACGTGCTGGCGGTGCACCAGCACCCAGCCCAGCAGTAGTAGTGTGGCCGTATCCACTTGGCTGCGGCTTTTGAGCAGCAGCAGCTCAAAGGGTGAAAAACGGGCGGTGGACATTCCCTAGCTCCAAGGCGAAGTAGTAAACCGTAGCCTCTGTTTAGCAGACCACTATGGCGAGCTCACCATGGTATATCATCGTGTTTGGCAATGAAGTAGGAGATTCGTGAGGTGATCAACGTTGAGCGTAAAAATAGCTTCCAACTGCGCCTATCGCGGCGGCTAAAAGAAGAAACCTCGCATACGCTCGATGTGTATTTGTTCGTGCCCAAAGAGCTTGGGTTGAGCACTCACGTCATTTCCGAAGAGGCATTTTATCATGGTGCGATCAGTGTCTCGCGCACTTACTACAGCGACGAGTATCACTTGCCGCTGGTGCATAGCCGATTGGCTAGCCGTAACCAGTTGGGTAGCGACTCTTACCGCTTGAGCCTCAGCCTTTACGCCTATCAATACGTGGGGGCCTTGGAGCGCACCACCCAAGCCTTGCTGGCTGACGCCCGTAAGCTGCGTCGCGAGCCAACCGATGAGCCAGACGCCTGGAATGAGAAGGCCAACGCACTGACCGAACGGCTCGCGGAAATGAGTGACCTGAGTGACGGCATTCTCAAACGCCTGCGGCGCAACCCGCCCAGCGACGAACGTCTTTATAAATACTTTGCCAATATCGACAACTACCTCTCCTGGTTCACCGAGCAGCAGCTATTAGCTCTAGTCGCGCATATGCCACGGGGCGGGCCGTTTAGTGATATCAAGCGGCGCTTTATTACCATTTGCCAGCGCGAAGGGGAGTACCGTCAGGCCCAGGAGTACAACGCCGAACGGGTCATGGAAGATCCGACTCGCATGTCGAATAAAATGCGCCTGCTGCGGCTCTTGATTGAGCAACCGATCACCCTCAAGCAGCGTACCCTGGAGCTGGGTAGCGGTGAACAAAAGGCGGTCAAAGCGCTGGCCACGGCGGTGGTGATGGCGTTTGTGTCGCTGGGTGTTCTGCAGCTACGCAACGCCTTGGGGGATATTACCGCACTGTTTGTGCTGGCCATGGCGCTGCTCTATGCGCTGCGGGAAGTCTTCAAAGATGACCTGCGTAACACGCTATGGCGCTGGCTACGCCGTGGCCGCCCCAAATGGCGTCGCCAATACATCGACCCCACCCGCAACGCCCTGGTAGGGCGGCAACTTGAGTGGTTCGACTACAAGCGCTATTCCGCTCTGGATGACGATATTCAGCAGATGCGGCGGCGCACCGTGGCCCAGCGTGACGAGGTGGTGATGCACTATCGCTCCAGCTCGCGCATGTCGCCAACGCGCTTTCTCAGTGGTTATGAACACACCCGCGAAACGCTGCATATCGACCTCTCGATGCTGACCCGCCTAATGAGCAAAGAGAAACATCACATCTACCGGCTCAAAGATGGTCAGGTGGTGCGCGAGAGTGTGGAGCGGCGTCATCTATTCAACCTAGTGATACGTGAAACCGGCAGCGAGGACACGCCCTATCTTGCTCGTTGGAAGGTCGTGGTCAGCCGCTCGGGCATCGTGGATGTAGAACGCGTGGCGGAAAACACCGATAAATAATCTCTGTGGCACGACATTGAAGATGCGACTAAAAGCTAATAAGTAAACGTTTACTCTAATCGCGTAAACGTTTACTTTTTGCCCAGGCGCCGGTCGAAACGGCTGGTGAAGTCATACACGAACACGCTTGGGAGAGAGCGATGACACTGCGAGTCACCGTGTGGGGCGAAAACGTCCACGAGCAAACCAACGAGGTGGTAGCGCGCATTTACCCCACCGGCATGCACCAGTGCATCGCCGACGGTTTGAATGAGTCAGAGGCGCTGTCCGCCACCGCCGTCACGCTGCAAGACCCGGCGCAGGGGCTTGACGAAGAGACGCTGGAGAATACCGACGTGCTGCTGTGGTGGGGCCACGCCGCCCACGGCGACGTGCTGGAAGAGACCGTTGATCGGGTGCAAAAACGCGTGCTGCAGGGCATGGGCTTGATTGTGCTGCACTCCGGCCACTACTCCAAAATTTTCAAACGGCTGATGGGCACCACCTGCTCGCTGAAATGGCGAGAAGCCGGCGAGCGTGAGCGGCTCTGGGTAGTGAATCCTGGCCACCCCATCGTGCAAGGGCTCGGCGATTACATTGAACTGCCCCATACCGAAATGTACGGCGAACCCTTTGCGGTACCCAACCCGGACGAAGTGATTTTCATCAGTGCCTTCGAAGGCGGCGAAGTGTTCCGCTCCGGCCTGACCTACAAGCGTGGCAACGGCAAGGTTTTCTACTTCCGCCCCGGCCACGAAACCTACCCGATCTACTACGACGAGCAGGTCAAGCGGGTGCTCAAAAATGCCGTGGTCTGGGCGCAGCCGGAAGGCTCCCGGTGGATCGACAGCTGCCCCAACGTCCCCGCCGACCAGGCGCCCAACCCGGTCGAGATCAAGGGCGAAAGCCTGCACAAACCCGGTGAGGAGGGGTTCAAATGATCCGTATCGCGATTATTGGCGCGGGCAGCATGGCGGGCGAGCACGCCAAGCACTATGGCCGACTCGAAGGTGTCGAAGTGGTTGCCGTATGCGACCGTGATTTCCCCAAGGCCCAGGCCTTCGCCGAGCGCCATGGCATTGCCGATGTTTACCAGTCGCTGGACGACATGCTGGCCCGGGACGATATCCACGCGGTGAGCAATGTCACTCCGGATGGCGTGCACAAGGCCACGTCGCTGGCCGCCATTGCGGCGGGCAAACATATCCTGTGCGAAAAGCCCCTGGCTACCAACGCCGAGGATGCCCATGAGATGGCCGCCGCCGCCCAGGCCGCCAACGTCATCAACATGGTCAACTTGAGCTACCGGGACGCCCCTGCCATTCAGCACGCCCGCGCGCTCGTCACCGGCGGCGCCATTGGCACCGTGCGCCATGTGGACGCCAGCTACCGCCAAAGCTGGCTGGTCAGCAACGCCTGGGGCCGCTGGGACCAAGAGAGCCAATGGCTCTGGCGGCTCTCGGAAGCCCACGGCAGCAAAGGCGTGCTGGGCGATGTGGGCGTGCATATCGTCGATTTTGCCAGCTTCCCGGTGGGCGATATCACTCGCGTCAACTGCGAACTCACCTGCTTCGACAAAGCCCCGGATAACCGCATTGGCGACTACGTGCTGGACGCCAACGACACGGCGCTGATGCGCGTACGTTTTGCTAACGGTGCCATGGGCACCATCCAGGCGACCCGCTGGGCCACCGGCCACCACAACTCGTTAACGCTGAGCGTTCACGGTGATAAAGGCGCCATCCGCGTGGATCTGGATGCCTCCAAAGACGAGGTACAGGTGTGCCTGAACGACGATGTGCATCCTGCCCGCTGGAGCACGGTCAAGGCGCCGCCCACGCCCAGCATTTATCAGCGCTTCATCGAGAGCATTCGCACGGGGGAGAACGACCAGCCCGATTTTGCTCGCGGTGCGGCCATTCAAACCGTGCTAGACGCCTGCTTTGTGTCCAGTCTGGAAGATCGCAGCATGGCGATTGCCAGCTAACGAGCACGTTGCAACACGCATCTTTAAACGTACGACACCCAATAACAAGATAAGGACGCGACGATGCGCCAACCACTGAAAACACCGCTGCTACTACTGACCCTGCTGCCCACGGCGCTGCCTGCTATGGCCGCCGAGATCACCGTGGCCTGTGGCGATGGCGGGGCGGCGGATTTCTGCCCGGCGCTTGCCCAGCGCTGGGCCGAGGCCAACGGCCATCAGGTCAATATCGTCACCACGCCAGCCTCGCCTACGGAAAAGCTTTCGCTTTATCAACAGCTGTTGGGCAGCCAATCCCAAGATGTTGATGTGCTGATGGTGGATATCGTCTGGCCGGGCCTGCTGGCAGAGCACTTGGTGGATTTGCACGATTACCTGCCGGAAGGCGCAGCAGAAGGATTTATTCCCTCGCTGATGGAGAACAACACCGTGCAGGGCAAGCTGGTCGCGCTGCCCTGGTTTACCGATGCTGGACTGCTCTACTACCGTCATGATCTGCTCGAGCAGTACGGCGCTGACGTGCCGCAGACGTGGCAAGCGCTGACCGACACTGCCCGGCGCATTCAAAACGCCGAGCGGGAAGCGGGTAACGAGCGCATGCATGGTTTCGTCTTTCAAGGGCGTGCCTACGAGGGACTGACCACCAACGCGCTGGAGTGGGTGGCGAGCTACGGCGGCGGTACCTTTGTGGATGCCGAGGGGCAGGTCACGGTGAACAATCCCCAGGCGGTGGAAGCCCTAGCGTTAGCGGCTTCTTGGGTGGGGGATATCAGTCCAGAAGGTGTGCGTAACTACATGGAAGAGCAGGCTCGCGGCGTTTTCCAGGCGGGCAACGCGGTGTTTATGCGCAACTGGCCCTACGTGTGGTCGCTGGGCCAAGCGGACGGCACGCCGATCCAGAACAAGTTCAGCGTAGCGCCGCTGCCCAGCGGGCCAGAGGGCGAGTCCGTCGCGACGCTGGGCGGCTGGAATTGGGCGGTGTCCCGCTATTCGGATGAGCCGCAGGCGTCCGCTGACCTGGTGGCTTATCTCACCGCTGAAGCGCAGCAAAAAGCCCACGCCATCGAGTTTGGCCGCAACCCCACGCGCCCAGCGCTCTATGAGGATGAAGACGTGCTGGCCGCGCAGCCGTTTATCGGCGAGCTATATGAGACGGTGATGAACGGCGTACCGCGTCCGGCCAGCGTCACCGGCGATGCCTACCCGCGGGTCTCCAACGCGATCTTCAACCGCGTGCACGACGCGCTGTCTGGCAGCGTCACGCCGGAGCAGGCGGTGCAGCAGTTGGATAGCGAGCTGGCGCGATTGGGGCGGCGTGGCTGGTAGCGCAAGCGGCATTAGCGTCCGTGCATTCAGCGATTTTCGGCCCCGCTTTTTGTACAATCAGGGCCCGACTGGCTGAGGCATGGCATGAAACAGAACAAACCGAGCGCGCAAACCGCCACCATTCGTGAAATCGCCCGGCGTGCCGAGGTCTCGATTGCCTCGGTAAGCCGGGCACTCAATGGCAAGCCAGGGATCAGCGACGCGCTGCGCGACAAAATCCTCACCATCAGCCGCGAAGTGGCCTATCAGCCCAGCGCGGCGGCGCGGCAGCTCATCAGCGGCAAAGCCGCCGTCGTAGGAATCTCCCTTGGGCGGCAAGATATCGAGCTGCGCCCTTACTATATTCTGCTCTACCAGCACCTGACCGTCGCGCTGCACCAGCAGGGCATGGTGCCGATCTTTTTCCACCACGACCAAACCCATGAGCTGCCCGAACGGGCGGGCGCGGCGATTTTGCTAGGGGAAACGGGTGAAGACGAGCGCCCAGGCGTGCTGCGCGCGGCGGACATACCGTTTGTACGCATTGGCAATGCGGGGGAAGGCTTTTCGGTGGCTCCGGACGATGTCTCCGGGCTATACCAGATCACTCAGCATCTGATTCAACAAGGGCGAACGCGGATTGCCTTTGTGGGCGGAGAGTTGGACGTACCGCGCCCCCACAGCCGCCTTTCCGGTTACCAGCAAGCGATGGCAGAGGCAGCGCTTAGCGAGCAGCTACTCAGCCTGCCCTATCGGTTTACGTCCGACTCGCTCACTAGCTACCGCTACCTTAACCGTATTCTCAACCATGACGATCCACTACCGTTCGATGCGCTGGTCTGCGCTACCGACGAGCTGGCGCTCGGCTGTGTCGCCGCGCTGGAAGATCGCGATATTCGTGTGCCCGAAGACGTGGCCGTTACCGGCTTTGACGACCTGCCTACCTTAGCTACAGGCTTAACCACCGTGCGCCAGGATATTGCGGCCATTGCGGCGATGAGTGTCGAGCTGTTGAGCGAAGCGCTGGCGAGAAAAGCGCCCCGGCACGTGTCGCTGCCGGTGGCGCTTGTGTTGCGAGAAACGAGCTAAGAAGACCCCGATTTACTATTACGCTTGTCCATACTGCGTTGAAATTAACCTCAAAATGCTCATTTACTATCTGTAAACTCCGCTTTTTCGGTTAATTTCGCCTTGTCTGGCCTGCGCTCATAACGTAAATCATGGCCTTCTAACGCCCCGGCAACTGCTCCGGCCCAAAAGCATCGGGCAGCAGGCTGTCCATGGTGTAGGTTTTTAGCACCTCACCCTGCTTGGAGAGCACCATGATTTGCGTGCTGGGGGTGGCGAACTCGCGAATGCGCTGGCGGCAGTCGCCGCAGGGCGTGCAGAGATGCTCGCCGGGGCCCATCACGTATACCTTGGCAAGCTCGCGCTGGCCAGCGGTAATCATGGCGGAAATGGCCGAGGCTTCGGCGCATAGCCCTTTGTAGTGGGCCACTTCCACGTTACTACCGGCAAACTGCTGACCATCCGGGCACTCCATGACCGCTGCAACCGGGTGGTTGGAGTAGGGCGCGTAGGCGTTGCCCAGGGTGGTCAACAGCGTGTCTACCAGGGCCTGATCCGCTTGGCTCATGGCGTTATCCTCTCAGTGGGCGCTTGATTCCAAGCGGTTAAGCGCTGGCAGCGTCGTCGCGTAGAACGGTGTCGAGCGCAATCACCATCATGTCGTTGAAGGTGGTTTGACGGTCGGCGCTGGAGAGCGAGTCGCCTTTCAGAATGTGGTCAGACACGGTGCAGATGGTCAGTGCGCGGGCACCGAACTCAGCTGCCACGCCGTACAGGCCAGCGGCTTCCATCTCGACGCCGACAATGCCGTAGCGCTTCATCAGCTCGGCCATGTCGGTTTGCGGGTTGTAGAACAGGTCCGCCGAGAAGATGTTGCCGACTTTCACGGCGACGTTCTGCGCTTTGGCGGCCGCCACGGCGTGGCTGGCCAGCTCGAAGTCGGCAATGGCGGCCAGGTCGTGGTCATTGAAGCGCATGCGGTTCACTTTGGAGTCGGTGCTGGCGCCCATGCCAATCACCACGTCGCGCACGTTGACATCGTCGCGTACCGCGCCGCAGGAGCCGACGCGAATGATCGACTTCACGCCGTAATCGGTAATCAGCTCTTTGGCGTAAATGGAGACGGAGGGGATGCCCATACCGTGGCCCATTACGGAAATCTCGCGGCCTTTGTAGGTGCCGGTGTAGCCGAACATGCTGCGCACGTCGTTTACTTGGCGCACGTTCTCCAGGTAGGTATCTGCGATGTACTTGGCGCGCAGCGGGTCGCCGGGCATCAGTACAGTATCGGCGAAATCGCCCTTCTCGGCATTGATATGTGGGGTAGCCATGGAACACTCCTCTCTAAAAAATGTTTGGCCTGAATAACCCAATCAGTGGCATTCAGGCTGTGCACATCAGCGTGCTAATGGGGTTGTCGGCTTTTATGCCGCGTTCGGTAAAAAGCTCTCGCCATCGGCCATGGCGTCGACGGCAAAGAAATCCGCCAGGGTTTGGCCAATGTCGGCAAAGGTGCCGCGCTCGCCCAGCGGGCCGGGGGCGAAGCCTGCGCCGCGCACCATGATCGGCACGTATTCGCGGGTGTGCTCGGTGCCTTCCCAACTAGGGTCGCAGCCGTGGTCGGCGGTGAGCAGCAGCAGGTCGTCGTCGTTAAGGGCGGCAAGCAGCTCCGGCAGGCGGGCATCGAAGTGCTCCAGCGCAGCGGCGTAGCCCGGAACGTCCCGGCGGTGGCCATAGACCGAATCGAAATCGACGAAGTTGGTCATGATCATGGTCGGGCGGTCACTGGTTTCGTTGGCGGTGCGCGCCACTTCCGCCAGGGTGGCCTCCATCAGCGCGTCGTGGCCGCTGGCTTTGACCTTGTGGGTAATGCCGCAGTGGGCGTAGATGTCGGCGATCTTGCCAATCGACACCACTTCACCGCCGGCTTCAGCCAGCTTTTGCAGCACGGTGGGGGTCGGCGGCTCGATGCTGTAGTCGCGGCGATTGCCGGTGCGGGCAAAGCTTTCGCGGTCGTCGCCGATAAACGGGCGGGCGATAACACGGCCAATGTTGTAGGGCTCCAGCAGCTCGCGCACGGTTTCGCACAGCGCATAGAGGCGCTCCAGGCCAAAGTGCTCTTCGTGGGCGGCAATCTGGAACACGGAGTCGGCCGAGGTGTACGCGATCGGTTTGCCGGTGGCGATATGCTCTTCGCCCAGGCGCGCAATAATCTCGGTGCCCGATGCGTGGCAGTTGCCGATCACGCCCGTTAAATCCGCTTCCTGAACAATGCTATCCAGCAGTTCCAAGGGGAAACTGTTGGTTTTGTCGAGAAAGTAGCCCCAGTCAAAGCGCACCGGCACACCGGCAATTTCCCAGTGGCCGGAAGGGGTGTCTTTCCCGCTGGAGATCTCTTTGGCGTGGGCGTAAGCGCCGTTCAACTGCTCGGGCAGGCTGACGCCTTCCGCCACGCTACCGGTGGCATCCCGGTGGGCGTGGAACAGGCCGAGCGCGGCCATGTTAGGCAGCTTCAACGGGCCGGAGCGCTCGGCGGTATCTGCCTCGCCACGGGCGCAGGCCGCGGCGATGTGGCCCAGGGTGTCGGCACCTTGGTCGCCAAAGGTAGCGGCGTCCGGCGCGCTACCGATTCCAAAAGAGTCGAGTACTAAAACAATGGCACGGCGCATTAGGCTTCTCCTCGGAAGGTCTCTTGCAGCAGTGTGTCGGCGGTGGCTTCAGCGTCACCGATGGTGACCGCCGCGCGTAGCTGGGCGGCGGCACGGGCGGCGGCCTCTTCGGTGCGGGCGTGGACGATGGCCAGCGGGCGCTGGCTATCCACGCGGTCGCCGATTTCGACGATATCGCTAAACCCGACGCTGTGGTCGACGCTGGCGTCGTTACGCAGGCGACCGCCGCCCAGTTCCACCACGCTCATACCTACGGCGCGGGTATCGAAGCGCTGTACGATACCGCTCTGCTCGGGGTACACCGCTTGAATCACCGGGGCGGTGGCCAGGTAGCTGTCCGAGCGCTCCATAAAGTCGGCGGGGCCGCCTAGTTCGCGCACCATGCGGGCGAAGACTTCCGCCGCCGCGCCAGAGGTGAGCGCTTTATCGAGCTTGGTGAGGGCTTCTTCGCGGTTAGCCACCAGCTTACCCGCAATCAACATCTCAACGGCGAGTTCGCGGGTGACTTGCATCACGCGGCTGTTGGCGCGCTCGCCGCGCAGTAGCGCCAGGGTTTCGACGATCTCTACCGCGTTACCGGCACAGGGGGCCAGCGGTTGGCTCATATCGGTGAGCAGCGCGGTGGTGGGCGTGCCCGCTTGGGTCGCGACATTGGCGATACTTTTCGCTAGCTCGCGGGATTTTTCCGGGGTGGGCATAAATGCGCCGCTGCCGACCTTAACGTCCATGACCAGGGCGTCCAGGCCAGAGGCCAGCTTTTTACCCAGGATGGAAGCGGTAATCAGCGGAATGGATTCCACGGTGGCGGTCACGTCGCGCACGCCGTAGATGCGCTTATCCGCCGGGGCGAGGTTGCCGGTTTGGCCGATAATCGCCACACCGGTGGATTTTACGACATCGCTGAAGCGCTCGGGCGCGGGGTAGGGGTCGTAGCCGGGGATTGATTCCAGCTTGTCCAGCGTGCCGCCGGTGTGGCCCAGGCCACGGCCAGAAATCATCGGCACGAACGCGCCGCAGGCAGCGACCCAGGGGCCGAGCACCAGCGATACCAGATCGCCCACGCCGCCGGTGGAGTGCTTGTCCACAATCGGGCCGGGCAGGTTGAGGGAATCCCACTGCATGACGTGGCCAGAATCGCGCGTCGCGGTGGTCAATGCCACGACTTCTTCGCGGCTCATGCCGTTTAAAAACACCGACATGGTGAAGGCGCCAATCTGCGCGTCGCTGATGCGGTCGTCGGCGATGCCCTGTACGAAGGCTTTGATCTCTTCAGCGGGAAGCGGCTGGCCGTCGCGCTTCAGGCGAATCAGTTCTTGGGGGAGCAGGGCGTGGTGAGATGCGTTTGACGACATTTAGTAGCCTCCATTGGTCGCGGCATCGGCATTGCCGTTTAGCGTGTTCAGTAGGTTCGTCAGTAGGCTGGATGCACCGAACCGGAAGTACTCGGGCGTCACCCACTGCGGGCCCATGATGTCGGCAGCCAGCGCCAGGTACTGGGCCGCTTCTTCGGCGGTGCGAACGCCACCAGCGGCTTTGAAACCGACATTTTTACCGCTGGCTTTGATGGCTTTTAGCATGATCTCGGCGGCTTCCAGGGTAGCGTTGACCGGTACTTTACCGGTGGAAGTTTTGATAAAGTCCGCGCCACCTTCGATGGCCAGCTCGCTAGCGCGTTGGATAAGCGCAGGCTCTTTGAGTTCGCCAGATTCGATGATGACTTTTAGCTGGGCTTGTCCGCCGCAGGCGGCTTTACACATTTCTACCAGCTCGCGGCCGGTCTCTTCATCGCCTGCCATCAGCGCACGGTAAGGAAACACCACGTCGACTTCGTGAGCGCCAGACGCCACGGCTTCGCGGGTTTCACGGGCAGCGCCCATGATATCGTCGCCGCCGTGGGGGAAGTTGGTGACCGTGGCGATCTTGACTTGGCTCTCCAGCTTGTGGGCGCTGAGCGCGCGGGCAGCGGTGACGATGAACTGCGGATAAACGCACACCGCCGCCGGGTTGCCGAACGGCGTCTTCACCTGCTGGCACAGCGCTTCGATCACGCTGTCGGTGTCGCTGTCGTTCAGGCTGGTCAAATCCATCAGCGTCAACGCTTGGCGAGCGGCTTGGGTGAGTTGGGCTTGAGTGAGCTGGGGGAAGGCAGTCGCGTTCATGAAATTCTCGCAAATCGATAAAAGACAAAACGGGCACTGCGAAAACATAGCAGCGCCCGTTGAATGGTGTGGTGCTCGCTGCGTTAAGCCGTCAGGTTGCCAAGCGCAATAAAGAAGCCAGCAATGGATGCCGACATCAAGTTAGAGAGCGTACCGGCCAATACGGCTTTCACACCGAAGCGGGCAATCTCTTTGCGGCGCGTGGGCGCAATGCTACCCAGGCCGCCCAGCAGAATCGCAATGGACGACAGGTTGGCAAAGCCACATAGCGCAAAGGAGAGAATCGCCATGGTGTGCGGGGTCATCATCTGACCCGTTGCCGCCACCACCTGTTCCCCATCGATATAGGGGGCCAGGTTGATGTAGGCTACGAACTCGTTGACCACCAGCTTTTGGCCGATGAAAGAACCTGCCAGCGTTGCCTCTTCCCACGGCACGCCGAGCAGGAACGCCAGCGGCGCAAACAGCCAGCCGAGAATCAGCTCGAGGCTCAGCGATTCAAAGCCGAACCAGCCGCCAACGCCGCCTAAAATGCCGTTGATCAGCGCGATCAAGCCGATGAACGCCAGCAGCATGGCACCCACGTTGGCCGCCAGCATCAGGCCGGAGGTCGCGCCGGACGCCGCGGCATCCAGTACGTTGGTAGGCTTGTCGTCCTGCTCTTTCAGCTCTTCATCGACCTTGGAAACGCTGTCGCTATCTTCCACGTTCTGGGTTTCCGGCATGATCAGCTTGGCGAACAGCAGGCCGCCAGGCGCCGCCATGAACGAGGCCGCCACCAGATACTCCATGGGAATGCCCAGCGCTGCGTAGCCTGCTAGAACGGAACCGGCTACCGAGGCTAAGCCACCACACATCACCGCAAATAGCTGCGAAGGCGTCATGCGAGCAATAAACGGACGCACCACCAGCGGTGCTTCGGTTTGGCCGACAAAGATGTTCGCAGTCGCAGAGAGCGATTCGGTGCGCGAGGTGCCCAGTGCTTTTTGCAGTGCGCCGCCCAGAATCCGAATGACCCACTGCATGATGCCTAGGTAGTAGAGCACGGCAATCAGCGACGAGAAGAAGATGATGACCGGCAGTACTTTGATAGCAAAGACAAAGCCGACGTTTTCCACATCGGCTAGGCCGCCAAACAGGAAGCCGATACCGTCGTTAGCAAACACCAGTACCTGGCTAACACCGGCGGAAATGGTTTGCAGCACCGCCTGGCCGAACGGCACGTAGAGCACGAATGCACCGATACCGGCCTGGATAGCAAAAGCACCCAGTACGGTGCGCAGCCGAATCGACTTGCGGTCATAAGAGAAGATTAGGGCGATGGCCACCAGGGTGACCATACCAACCAAGCTCATGATGAGGGTCATGGGAGTACCTTCGGATCGTGAGGAGTGGGAGCGATTACAGCAAGTTCAACTTAACTGAGTAGATCATCGCATTTTGGTAAGCGTCCGGGGTACCCAGTTTATTCTCTGAGTAGCGGTACTGCACGCCCGTGGTGATCAGATCAGACGGGTGCCACCACAGGCTCAGTGCGCCGTTGGTACCTACGCTGCCTGCTTTATCGCCCACGTAGTTCTGGGTCAGGTACTCGTCATCACGGCCGAAGGTCTGCTCGTGCCAGTTGGTCACGCTGAAGTTTTGGTTCAGAGCGGTGAAGTCGTAGCCCGCGACCCAGCCAGCCATAAAGCCGTTCATGCCAGTGTAGCTATTGCTCTGTACCCGCGCGGCGCCGATGAACGGTTTGAACCATAGGCCGTTATCGAACGTGGTGCGGTAGCCAAGACCCAGAATTTGGTCTTGCTCGCGAAGTTCATAGCCGTAGTCGCGGAAATCGTACAGGTGGGCGTACAGCGAAAGTGGGCTGTCACCCAGGTAGATGTGCGAGGTCACTTGGCCGGAGGTACGGAAGTTGTCTTTACCGCCACTGGCTTGGTCGAACTGATCGTTAGTGGGGTTCTCGAAATCGAAGAAGCCGTAAAATTCGCCCCAGCTAAAGCCAACGCCGCCTTCGATTTCAACATACGTAAAGTCGCTTTTCGCTGCGTTGCTAGCAGTGCGCGCTTCGGTGCCGTTCGACCAGTCCAGGTAGTTGACTGAAACGTTGGCAAACGACCAAAGGCGGTCAAGGGTGTGCGGCTCGGCATCGTCGGCAAACGCTGGAGTTGCCAAGGCAGCACTTGTCAGTAAAACGCCAGCGCCAAGCGTGACGAACGAAGAAGAACGAGAGTGGGATAAAGCAGTCATGGAAGCCTCAACAGGGTTATATTACGGTACCAGAGCAACTGGCGTACCGACGTTGTGGGTCGTCTAGGCTGGCGTAATGTTAAAATTATAACATTGAGTGTTATTTTTTTAACGTTGATTTGCAAGCATTGTCACATCAACGCTGTTTAAATGTGATAAGCGCATCATGGCGGAGTCTAACGCTGTGTCGCAGTGGAAATCAGTAAGGGGCTGACGCAGCATAGGTAGCCCAGTTGGGTCTAACATCGATAACAACATGCATCATAAGGAGATGCCTGCTATGAATGACCGGAGCGCACAGCGCATGGCGATGTTGCAAGAAGCGTTGGCTAGCGGGGGAACACTGCATCTTCGCGATGCCGCCGAGCTGTGCGGAGTCTCCGAAATGACCATTCGTCGGGATCTTTCAACGCAACCTTCAGCCATTAGCCTGCTGGGTGGGCGGCTAGTGATGGCAAGCTGCCCCGGCGTGACGCCGGTATACGACCTTACTGAGCAGCAATCGAGCCACTATCAGGTCAAACAGCGTCTTTGCCAGCGTGCGGCCAGCTTTATTGAAGAGGGCGACACGCTGTTTATCGACTGCGGCTCGACGTTGATTCCACTGCTCAGCCAGCTAAGCCGTTTTCATGAATTAACGGTGGTCACCTATGCCCTTAACGTTGCCAACGCCGTGGCAGCGCTGCCCAATGTGCGCCTAGTGCTGCTGGGCGGGCTGTTCTACGCTTCCTCCCAATCATTTGGCAGCGACGGTATGGGCGCAGCTATCGAGCGTTTGGGCATCAATAAAGCGCTGATCTCCGCCGCTGGGGTGGATTGCGAACGGGGAGTAAGCTGCTTCCATTTTCATGAAGTCGGGCCTAAGCAGGCGGCGATTGCCACCGCGATGCAGCGGCTTTTGATTGTCGATGCCAGTAAGTTCGGCGTGGTGCGTCCGGCCTATTTTGCCTCGCTGGAGGATTTCGATATCGTCGTCACCGACGACGAGCGTGCCCCTGGCCTGCTGGAGCGCCATCCACTGCCCACCTTGAGCGTCACGCTCGCCTAAACAGAGAGGATGCTGCTTGGCACCCAACGGGTGCGCAGGGTGCGGCATAACGTCTCTTTCTGATTGACCCAGATCAATAGAAAATACTTTAGTCTTAGTTGATGCACGCAAGGTGCACGGCCAAGGCTCGCCACCAACCCCTAAGGTGGCGCATATTTTTCCCGGTGCAACGCAGTTGCGCTCACTGTTCTGGGAAAAGTATGGGGCGATAGTTAGCTTGCTACTTAGCTGGCTATTTAGTCGGCTAGATAGTGGGCTGTTTTAGACAACTCTCTGATGAGATCACACCATGCAACTACCTACCCACTGGCGCAGGCGAGGCACTTTTGTGCTCGCCGTATTGTGCTTGCTGTTAACGGGCTGCAGTTCTGCATTGCTGGATCCCAAGGGGCAGATTGGCGTTGAGCAGCGCTCGCTGATTCTGACCTCCTTTGGGCTGATGCTGATTGTGGTCATTCCGGTGATTGTGATGACGCTACTGTTTGGCTGGCGCTACCGGCGCAGCAATAGCGTTGCCAAGTATCTGCCGGACTGGGCGCACTCCAATGCCATCGAAGCGGCCGTTTGGACCGTTCCCTGCTTGATCATTGCCGTTCTGGCGTTCCTCACCTGGAAAACCTCCCACAGCCTAGACCCCCACAAACCGCTTGAGAGCGACGTGGCGCCCATGGAGATTCAAGCCGTGGCGCTGGATTGGAAGTGGCTGTTCATCTACCCCGAACAGGGCATTGCTAGCGTCAATGAACTGGCGTTCCCGGTAGATACCCCAGTGCGCTTCCGAGTGAGTTCTGGCTCGGTAATGAACGCGTTCTTCATTCCACGTTTAGGCAGCCAGATTTACGCCATGGCGGGCATGGATAACGACGTTCACCTGATTGCCGACGAAGAGGGCGTCTACCCCGGCCGTTCCACCAACTACAGCGGCGCTGGCTTCTCTGGGATGACCTTCGATGCCCACGTCACCTCTCCGGCGGAATTCGATGCCTGGGTGGAAAACGTGCGCACAGCCGATGACACCCTAACCTTCCCTGAGGGCTACAACGCCCTGGCAGAGCCGAGTGAATACCACCCGGTGGAGTACTTCTCGGCGGTCACGCCCGAGCTGTATGAGTCGATTGTCAGCAGCTTCCACGGCGGTGAAGGCAGCGGGCACGGCGGTCATGCAAGCCACGGTGACGCCATCAGTGATGCCCACGATAGCCACGGTGAATCCAGCGAGCTAGAGAGCGCCAGCGCGTCTCAACAGCAGGCCGCGATCGGCCATGTTACCAATCAGCATGCGGGTGATGAACACGCCATGGGCGGCCATCCCACAAGCGTTGAAGCGGGGGGTTAAGCATGTTTGGAAAACTCACGTTAGAAGCCATTCCATACCACGAACCGATCATTATGGTCGTTGCCGCCTTTATGGCGATTGGGGGTGCCGCGCTACTAGGCGCACTGACGTACTACCGAAAATGGGGCTGGCTGTGGAACGAGTGGTTCACCTCCGTTGACCACAAAAAGCTCGGCATTATGTACTTTGTGGTGGCCTTGGTCATGCTGCTGCGTGGCTTTGCCGATGCCATCATGATGCGTACCCAACTGGCCATGGCGGCCGGGGGTGCCGCAGGTTATCTCCCTCCTGAACATTACGATCAGATCTTTACCGCCCACGGCGTAATCATGATCTTCTTCGTTGCGATGCCCATGGTCATCGGCCTGATGAACCTGGTGGTGCCGCTGCAAATCGGCGCCCGCGACGTTGCTTTCCCGTTTTTGAATAACCTGAGTTTCTGGCTGTTCGCTGTCTCAGCTATTTTGGTTAATATTTCCCTTGTGGTAGGGGAGTTCGCCAAGACCGGCTGGCTCGCTTATGCGCCTTTATCGGGGATAGAGTTCAGCCCTGGGGTGGGGGTCGATTACTGGATATGGGCCTTGCAGATATCCGGGATAGGCACGACGCTCACCGGTATCAACTTCTTCGTCACGATCCTGAAAATGCGCACCAAAGGCATGACGCTGTTCCGCATGCCGATCTTCACCTGGACATCGCTGTGCGCCAATATCCTGATCATTGCCTCGTTTCCCATTCTGACCGCGACCATTGCCCTGCTGACGCTGGATCGCTACTTCGGCATGCACTTCTTCACCAATGACTTTGGCGGCAACATGATGATGTACGTCAACCTCATTTGGGCCTGGGGTCACCCGGAAGTGTACATTCTGATTCTGCCGGCCTTTGGCGTGTTCTCTGAAGTCATCGCCACCTTCGCCCGCAAGCGCCTGTTTGGTTACAAAACCATGGTCTGGGCCACGGTGGCCATTACGCTGCTGTCGTTCATCGTCTGGTTGCACCACTTCTTCACCATGGGTGCAGGGGCCAACGTCAATGCCTTCTTCGGCATCATGACGATGATCATTGCCATCCCCACCGGGGTGAAGGTGTTCAACTGGCTGTTTACCATCTTCCGCGGCAGCCTGGAGCTGACCTCGCCAGTGCTATGGACCCTGGGGTTCATCATCACCTTTACTCTAGGCGGTATGACCGGCGTGATGCTGGCGCTGCCAGCAGCCAACTTCGTCCTGCACAACAGCCTGTTCGTCATTGCCCACTTCCACAACGTGATCATTGGCGGCGTGGTGTTCGGCATGATGGCGGGCCTGACCTACTGGTTCCCGAAAGCGTTCGGCTTCACGCTGAGCGAGAAGTGGGGCAAGCGCTCGTTCTGGTGCTGGTTCATTGGCTTTTACGTCGCGTTCATGCCGCTCTATGTCTTGAGCTTCTTCGGTGCCGTGCGCCGTATGCAGTCCTACGCCAATCCTGAGTGGCAACCTTGGATGATTCTGGCCTGGGTAGGTGCCGTGATCATCATGATGGGGATTGCCTGCACCATCATTCAGTTCTGGGTCAGTATCCGCGACCGCAAGCTGAATGCAGATCTAACCGGCGACCCCTGGGATGGCCGCACGCTGGAGTGGTCGACCTCTTCTCCTGCGCCGTTCTACAACTTTGCTCGCCTGCCGGAAGTCGGTGACATCGACAGCTTCTGGTCGCAAAAGCAGCGGGGTAACGAGCAGTTGGACGAAGCGCCCTACACCGATATTCACATGCCGCGTAACACCGTGGCGGGGCCGGTCATCAGCTTCTTCGCGCTGATTCTAGGCTTTGCGCTGGTGTGGCATATCTGGTGGCTGGCAGCCGTGGGTGCATTGGGCGTCGTCGTCAGTTTCATCGCCCGTGTATTCAACGAAGATATCGACTACTACGTGCCCGCCGCCGAAGTGGCGCGCATCGAGCGCGCGCATGAAAAGCGCAAAACGTCTGCGCCGAGCAGCGCAGCGTCTGACCGTGAACAGACCAACTATGTGGAGGCACGCGCGTAATGGCCACCGATACCCTACATCATGGCGCCGCGTCCGAGCCCCATGAGCACCACGACGCGACCGGCACGAAAGTATTTGGCTTCTGGGTCTACTTGATGAGTGACCTGGTGATCTTCGGGTCACTGTTCGCTACCTACGCCGTGCTGATGAAAGGCACGGCCGCCGGGCCAACGGCGGCAGATATTTTCGAGCTGCCCTTTGTGCTGGTGGAAACCTTTCTGCTGCTGTTCAGTAGTTTCACCTTTGGCATGGGCGTACTGGCGATGAATGCCGAGCGCGTCGGCCAAGTAAAAGCGTGGCTGGCGATCACCTTCTTGCTCGGTGCCGCGTTCGTCGGTATGGAAGTGTACGAGTTTCAGCACTTGATTCATCAGGGCTACGGCCCTGATCAGAGCGCGTTTCTCTCGTCCTTCTTTACCTTGGTCGGCACCCACGGCCTCCACGTGACCGTTGGTTTGGTGTGGATTCTAGTGATGCTGGTGCAGCTTTCGACCATGGGCATCACCCCGATGACACGTCCGCGGATTCTGTGCCTGAGCCTGTTCTGGCACTTCCTGGACATCGTGTGGATCTGCGTGTTCTCGTTCGTTTATCTGATGGGAGTGCTGTGACATGAGTCATTCATCATCTTCAACGTCTTCCCACGGCAGCGTTAAATCGTATGTGACGGGGCTTCTGCTATCTTTAGTGCTAACCGTGATTCCGTTCGCGGTCGTTATGAGCGGTGCGTTGAGCACCGCCACGACGGTGGTGGTCATCGCTATAACAGCCGTGCTGCAGATTTTGGTCCAGCTGGTCATGTTTATGCATATGAATACCAAAGCCGACGAAGGCTGGAACGTGATGTCCTTCGTTTTCACACTGACGATACTCGTCCTGGTGGTAGGGGGCTCGTTATGGATCATGCAGCATCTGCATCTCAACATGATGATCGGCTAAACGTGGCGCCGAGCCGCTGGCGCGACGTGCTGGCGCTTACCAAGCCGGGGATCATTGGTGGCAACTTGATCGCCACGCTGGGGGGCTATTTTCTAGCCGCCCACGGCACCTTCGATGTCGTCACGTTTGCCTCGGTGATGCTGGGCATTGCGCTGGTCATTGCCTCGGGCTGTGCCTGCAACAACGTCATCGACCGGGATATCGATGCACTGATGGCGCGTACGCGCCATCGCCCGCTCGCCAAGGGGCGTATCTCGATTACCCAGGCACTGGGTATTTCGGCGCTGCTGGGCGTGGCGGGGATCGTGTGCCTGGCATTGGGCACCAATGGCTTGACGGTGGCGCTGGCGGTGATTGGCTGGGGCGTGTATGTCGGGGTCTACAGCCTCTACATGAAGCGCCACTCCGAGTACGGCACGCTGGTGGGCAGCCTTTCCGGGGCCATGCCCCCTGTGGTGGGCTACTGTGCCGTCACGGGGCAGTTCGATAGCGGTGCGCTGATGCTACTGGTGATTTTCTGCCTGTGGCAAATGCCGCACTCCTATGCCATTGCGATTTTCCGCTATGCGGATTATCAGCGGGCATCAATTCCGGTGCTGCCGGTGGTGCACGGGATCAAAATGGCCAAGCATCACATCCTGGGCTATATCGTGGCGTTCATTCCCGCCTCGCTGGCGCTGGTCCTGGCCAGCCAGGCAGGGATGGGGTATCTGTGTGTGGCGCTGGTCATGGGCGGCTACTGGCTCTACCTCGCACTGCGCGGTTATCGGTTAGATGACGATGTTCGTTGGGCCAGGAAAGTGTTTGGGGTCTCTATTCTGACGATCACCGCGATGAGTTTGGTGATGGTGCTGGAAGCCATGGTGCCCATGTGGGTGTAATGCCTAACAACGATTGAACCTGACGCAAAACCTGAAACGCCCCGAACAGTGAACTGTTCGGGGCGTTCTTTTTAGCGTGGCTTTCAGCGGATACGTATACAGGGCTCGGCGAGTGCCTAGCCTTGCCGCTGGCTG
Organism: Vreelandella aquamarina; assembly: GCF_900110265.1. Classification (GTDB taxonomy): domain Bacteria; phylum Pseudomonadota; class Gammaproteobacteria; order Pseudomonadales; family Halomonadaceae; genus Vreelandella; species Vreelandella aquamarina. Next base: position 43,796 of record NZ_FODB01000021.1, read on the forward strand.
GCCTGGATTGCGGTGAGGGCGATGGTGTAGACGATGTCATCCACCAGGGCGCCGCGGGACAGGTCGTTCACCGGCTTGTTCAAACCCTGCAGCATCGGGCCCACGCTGACCACTCGGGCGCTGCGTTGAACGGCTTTGTAGGTGGTGTTGCCGGTGTTGAGGTCGGGGAACACGAACACGGTGGCCTTGCCCGCTACGGGGGAGTCGGGGGCTTTTTGCTTGCCCACGCTTTCGATGGCGGCGGCGTCGTACTGCAGCGGGCCGTCGATAGCCAGGTGCGGCGCGCGCTCCTTGGCGATGCGGGTCGCTTCGCGCACTTTATCCACGTCGGCGCCGGTGCCGGAGTCGCCGGTGGAGTAGCTGATCATCGCCACGCGCGGCTCGATGCCGAAGGCCTCGGCAGAGCGGGCGCTTTGTAGGGCAATTTCGGCAAGCGTTTCGGCATCCGGGTCTGGGTTCACCGCGCAGTCGCCGTACACCACCACCTGCTCCGGCAGCAGCATGAAGAAGATCGACGATACCTGATTGTACTCAGGGGCCGTTTTGATCAGCTGAAACGCCGGGCGAACGGTGTTGGCAGTGGTGTGAACCGCGCCAGACACCAGGCCATCCACTTCATCGAGCTGCAGCATCATGGTGCCCAGCACCACGTTATCCTGAAGCTGCGCTTCGGCGGTCAGCTCGTTGAGCTTGCCGCGACGGCGCTCCACCATCGGGCCAATGTAGCTGGCGCGGGTGCTTTCCGGGTCGATGATGGTCAGCGCATCGGGCAGCGTGAGGCCACGGTGATGGGCGACGCTCTCGATATCTTCGCGTTTGCCCAACAGTACGCAGTCGGCAATGCCACGGCGCTGGCAGATGATTGCCGCCTCGATGGTGCGCGGCTCGTCGCCTTCCGGCAGCACGATGCGCTTTTTGGCTTGCTGAGCAAGCTTCACCAACTGGTGGCGGAACGCCGACGGCGAGAGGCGGCGGGTGTAGCTACGGCTCAGCTTGGCTTTCAGCCACTCCAGGTCCATGTGTGCCGCCACGAAGCGGGCCACCTGCTCGGCGCGCTCGAAGTCATCCATGGGGATTTCAGTGCTGAGCTGGCTCAGGTTCTGCGCCGTGGTCAGGCTGTCGGTTTCTACCGCCAGCACCGGCAAGCCGGTTTTCAGCGCTGGGCGGCACATCTCGATCATGCCCTCGTTGGGCAAGAAACCGTTGGTGAGTAAAACGCCCGCCAGCTGGGTGCCGTTCATGGTGGCCAGCGCGGAGGCCAGCACCACATCGTCACGGTCGCCGGAGGCCACGACCAAGCTGCCCGGGGTGAAGATATGCAGCGCATTGGCCGCACTTCGGGCGCACAGGCTGGTAGATAGCACGCGGCGGCTGGCGGCTTCGCCTTCGTTGAGCATCTTGGCATTCAGCGCCCGGGCTACGTCTAGCGTGCGCGGAGCGCTCAGGGTCTTGCTGTAGGGTACCACGCCAATCAGGTGGAAGCGGTCGGTGGCTAGCGCCGGGGAGTAGCGTCGCAGTTCGTTGAGTACCGGCTCTTCCAACTGCGGTTTGATGGTGCCCGGCGCGGCCGAAAGGTCATCCTCTTGACCGTAGGGCAGGTTTTTCATGCGCATCAGAATGCCGCCCAAGGTGCGGCTGGAGCTGACGCCGCCAAAGCTTCGAGCGTGCATATCCAGCTCTTCCGCCAGCGTCTGGGGCTCGTTGAGATCCCCGGAGCCCACCAGAATGATCCGCGCGTTCAGCGCATGAGCGAGCTGCACATTGGTTTGAGTGGCGTAGGTGGTGTGCTGGGTCGGCACGACGCCTTCCACCACGATCAGATCCAGCGCGCTGCCGTCTCGGTAGGCCTGCTGCACCACCTGCTCGTAGAGCTCGATGACGTTTTCCATCAGCTCGTCGGTTTGGTCGTCGCGCAGCAGCCGCTCCAGGCGTGCCTGGGAAATAGGCGAGGGCGGGCGCTGGTTCAGCGTCCGCGAGACCAGCGCCGTCGAGCGGTCAAGGCCCGGGCCGTTCAGCTCGTTCTGCATGAACGGCTTCAGAAAGCCGGCTTTCAGGCCAATGGTGTCCAGCGCCTGAATCAGGCCCAGACAGGCCGAGGTCAAGCCTGCCCCCATGCTGGTGGGGACAAGCAGAATGGCTTGGGGTTGCTCGGGGGAGCTGTTCATTCAGGGGTCTCCACGCAGTGGCGGGTTTCCATGGCAATGCGGCCCTCTTCATCGGTGGGGATCACCCACACTTCCGGGCCTTGATGACCAGCGCTATCCAGCTTGCCCTCTTTGCCACGGATGGTGGCTTCATTGGCCGCTTCATCTAAGCTGAAACCAAAGTGGGGCAGCAGGGCCAGCACTTCACGACGTACGATAGGCGAGTTTTCGCCAATACCGCCAGTGAAGATCACGCCGTCTAACTTAGGTAATGCACAAGACAGCGCCGCCAGGGATTTGGCAATGCGGTAACAGAAGACGTCCAGCGCCAACTTGGCGCCAGGGTGCCCGGCCATGGCTTGGTCTTCTACTTCGCGCATATCGTTGGTCAGGCCGGAAAGCCCCAGCAGGCCGCTCTGCTTGTTCAGTACGTTATCGATTTCATCTAGCGACCAACCTAACTGGCGGTGCAGATGCGCATGCAGGCCGGGATCCACGTCGCCGCTGCGGGTGCCCATCACCAGGCCTTCCAGCGGGGTAAGGCCCATGCTGGTATCCAGGCTCTGGTTGTTCCACACGGCGCTGGTGGAGCAGCCGTTGCCCAGGTGAGCGGTAAGCCAGCCGCCTGCGCCACGGCTGCTCAGCTCGCCAGCGCGCTGGCTAACAAAGGCGTGGCTGGTACCGTGGAAACCGTAGCGGCGAATGCCGTGCTCGGTATACAGCGCTTCCGGCAGTGCATAGCGATAGGCGCGGGGCGGCAGCGTCTGGTGGAACGCCGTATCGAACACGGCCACCTGAGGCAGGTCCGGAAACACCTTACGAGTCGCGGCAATGCCCGCTAGGTTGGTGGGGTTATGCAGCGGTGCTAAGGCAGCGGTGGTCTCGATGGCCTCGATCACACTGTCATCGATCAGCGCTGCTTGGGTGAAGTGCTCGCCACCATGAACGATGCGGTGGCCCACGGCCCCCGGTACGCGACCTTCCAAACGCTGAAGAATGGCGTTCAAGGCGTCGGCGTGGTCAGCATTCGGCAGCGGTTGGGTAAAGCTTTCACCGGCGCTGTCTTTACCTTTCAAGCGGGCGTCGCTGCTGCCTAAGCGCTCCGCTAGCCCGGCCAAGCGTGGTGCCTGCGGGTCCGCATCGATCAAAGCGTATTTAATAGAAGAAGAGCCACAGTTAATGACCAGCACCGGTGCGTTCATAACCACCTTTGTAACGTAATGAGGAAGTTAAGGGAATAGACTTTAGTTTAACATGCTGCGACGCGGAAAATCAGCGAAGAATTTAGTTAGCCTTCTATGTAAAATGTCGGCATCCTGTTCCTTATATAACCAATCGTGAGCCGTTTTGTTCCTATGTCCTCAATTTCAAGCCCCACACTGCTACCCCGACATCTCGCTATTCTGCTGATGATGACGGTGGCGACGATGTTCGCTGCTAACCACGTCTCAGCTCGGCTGGCGTTTGATAATGGCACAGGATTGCTCTTAGCGGTGTTGATGCGCTCAGGCGTGGCTTGCTTGATTCTGCTTTCCTTGGTGATTCTTCAGAAAAAACGCCTTTGGCTGCCTCCGGGAGCGTGGCGCTGGCAGCTCGCGGTGGGGCTTCTTATTACGCTGCAAAGTGTCAGCTTATATTCCGCCGTGGCGCGCTTGCCGGTGGTGATTGCGCTGCTGCTAGTGAATACCTTTCCTATTCAACTGGCGCTGATTAGTTGGGCGCTGGGCGGCCCTCGGCCATCGCTGCGCAGTTGCTTGATTATGGGCACCATTCTGATTGGCCTGTTGGTGGTGCTGGATATTCCTAGCTGGGTGGCCAACGCCGATGCCATGGGGCCGGAGTGGCTGGCAGGCATTGGCTTTGGTCTGTTTGCCGCGTTCGCGTTTGCCTGTGCGCTGTGGGTGACCGAGCATCGCTTGGCCGGGGTAGGCAGCACGCTGCGCAGCCTGCTGACTATGCAAACCGTGTTTATCGCCATGATTATTGGTGGGTTTTTAGGGGCGGTGCCGGGCGGTATGAGCCTGCCGGACAACAGCACCGGCTGGGTAGGTCTAACGCTGCTGGCGTTGCTGTACGGTAGCGGGTTCTCGATTCTGTTTATTTTCGTACCCCGGCTGGATATGGCCCGCAACGCTCCAGTGATGAACTTCGAGCCGGTGGCGTCGCTGTTGATAGCCTATCTGGTACTGGGCCAAATGCTCAGCCCTAGCCAACTCGTGGGCGGCGCGGTGGTGGTTGGGGGCATCGTCGTACTGAGCCTTTCCAAAGGGCGTTAGAAAACGTCATCAACAGCGCAAGAAAAAAGGAAACTCGATGCAAGTGCCAGTAGGTGAATTGCGTTCTTCATGGGCCTAGGCCACACTTCGAAAGCGTAAGGAAACACTGTTTTTTTAACTGAGGTGATCCCCATGAAGATGACCGTACTATCACTGACCTCTGCAGCGCTTCTGTTAGGTGCAGGTGCGTTTGCGGCATCCGCCCAAGCCCAAGAATCTTTCCAATACCCACAAGGATACGTGGGTGGCGATGCCATGTTTTGGAGCCTCAACCCTGACCGTGGCGACTCCCGTGACGATGTCGGCCTACGCCTGCGCGGTGGTGCCCAATTCAACGATTATTTCGCCCTCGAGGGCCACCTAGGCACCGGCGGTTCGGATCGCGGCGCCGATCTAGACCATCTGGCGGGTGCGTATGCTAAAGGCATCCTCCCGGTAGCGCCCAACTTCCGTCTTTACGGTTTAGCGGGTTTCTCCGAGGTCGAGATCAGCGATAATCGCGAAAGTGGTCTCTCTTACGGCGCGGGTGCCGAGATGGATATTGCTAACAACGTCTCGATTGGTGCCGACTACATGCGCTACCTGGACGAGTCCGCCTACGATTTCGATGCGGCGAGCGTAGGCCTTCGCTACCGCTTCTAACACGGCAAGCGTTTAGCGCTTATTCATCAAGGGAATAGGACCCCGCTGACCGAGCACAGACTCGGCAGCGGGGTTTTTTTACGATTATTGTTAGCGTGCTAATAAATTTGTTAGACTAAGGTATTCCATCTAACGCTACCCCGAGTGCACGTGACCGCTTGGGGGCCAGTGAACGAGTAATACCCATGACCCCTGATCAACGATTTACCCGCTGGGTGAAAATAGCCCTGGCGGCGTTTGTAGTGCTGTTCGTCTATTTCTTACTCGCCGATAGCTTTATGCCCATGACTCCGGAAGCGCGCGCGATGCGGCCCGTGACGCGTATTGCGCCGGAGCTCAGCGCGCCGGTGAAAGACGTGGTGGTGCGGGACCATCAGCGGGTGAACGCGGGCGATGTGCTGTTTCAGCTAGATACGACGCCGTTCGAGCTGGCACGCCAGCAGGCTGCGCTGAATCGCGAGCAGGCCGAGCAGGAGAACGCTCGGCTAACCGCCGAATTGGCGGCGGCGCGAGCCTCGCTGGCATCAGCTCAAGCCACGTTCGAAGAGCGCAGCGGTGAGCGCCACCGCGCTGAGGCGTTGTTAGGGCGGCAGGGCATCTCCCGCCAGCAGTACGAGCAGCAAGTGGCCGCCGAGCATACGGCCCAAGCTGCCGTGGCGTTTGCCCGCGCGCAAATCGATAGCCTAGAAGTGCAGCTAGGTGAAGAGGGCGACGCCAACCTGCGGCTGCGCCAGGCCGACAATGCGCTCGCCCAAGCCGAGTTAAACGTGGCCCGTGCCACGGTAAGAGCGCGGGAGGCGGGCGAAGTCACCAACCTGCAGCTACAGCCGGGGGATTACGTACAGGCCGGCCAGCCCGCCGTGGCGCTGGTGGCCAGCCGTGTCGACGTCGTGGCCGATTTTCGCGAGAAAAGCTTGCGCCACGTGAAGGAAGGCGACGAAGCAACGGTGGTGTTCGATGCGCTGCCGGGACGACTGTTGGCAGGCCACGTGAGCGCGTTCGATGCCGGTGTGCGGGAAGGGCAGCAAGTGGCCGACGGGCAGCTGGTGGACATTCCGACCTCCGACCGCTGGGTGCGCGATGCCCAGCGGGTGCGTATTCACATCACGCTGGACGAGCCTTTGGACGAGCTTCCGCCCAGCGGCGCGCGGGCCACGGTGCAGCTAGTGCCCGGCGAGCACGCGCTGGCCAAGCCGTTTGCCTGGCTGCAGGCTCGGCTCGTGAGCTGGCTTCATTATGTCTACTAAATCGCCTACTCAATCAAGTGCGCGTACGGGAACATCCGCTACGCGCTCAGTGCCCGCTTCCTCGGCGCTCAGTCAGAATGGGTTTAGCCAGAACGGACTTAGCCAAAACGGACTGCGCCAGTGCCTGCGGGTCGCGGGCGGCGGCACCTTGGGGTTCATCATCAGCCAATTGATGGGCTGGAATTACGGCGTCTTCTTTACCGTATTCCCGATGTTCTTGCTGGGGTTGGTGCCGGTGCTGAATGGCTCGATCATTCGCCAGTTTCTCTCCAACGTGAGCCTCAACGTGCTGGAGGTGAGCCTGGTGGTCGGGCTGTTAAAACACATGCCCGTGGTGATGACGCTGGTAGTGCTGGGGCTGTTTTTGCTGCGTTTCAACTTAATGGCCAAAGGCCCGCTGTTTCTGTTTGGTGCCAACGGAGTATTGACGCTCAGCATACTGCTGCACTTTGCCAGCTACCCCAGTGTGGATTTGAGCGACCTGTTGGCCAGCAACCTCATGGCCAGTGTGCTGGCGGTGTTCATCGCCATGCTGATGTACACCCTGTTCCCCGATAGGGAACCCCGCCAACCGCCACCCAGAGGCAGCAAATCGACGGCGCAAATCCGCCATGAAACCCTGATTGGCGGCATCACCGCCACGCTTTCGTTCGTAGTGTTTCAGGTGCTCGATCTGCGCGGGTCGCTCTCGGCGCAAATGGCCACCATCTTGATTCTGTTTACGCTGGGCTACTTTGGCGCGCAGGTGTCGGCGGCCAAGCGCGCGGTGGGCACGCTCTTGGGCTGTAACCTCGCGCTGGTGATGCAGCTGGCGCTCTACACCCAAAGCCACCACTTTGTGCTGGTGATTCTGCTTTATTGGCTGGGTTTGATGCTGTTTGCGCGGGAGCACATCTTGGAAGGCGGCGGTTCCGGCATCGGGTTTGGCGGGCTCACCACCATGGGCATTCTGTTCGGCCAGTCGTTGGGGCCACAGCAGGACTTGGTCTACAGCGCGCTGTATCGCTTTTCGTCCATGAGCATAGCGCTGATCGGCACGCTATCGGTGATGATTTGTCTGCACTATCTGCTCAACCGCTGGGAACCTACTCGCCTGCTCGAAAAGTAGTTGAGGTGATTTTTAACGACGGACTACGCTGAAAAGAGCCGCCGGGAAAGCTAAAGAAGCCGCCGGTAAGGCCACCGGCAGCAGCAAAGCCGCAGTCAAAGGCAAAGCCCAGCAAGCCAAAGGCGAACTGCAAAAAGGTAAAGGCGATGCCAAGGAAGGGGCCAAGAAGAACAAGAAGAAAAAGTGATGCTTGTTGCGCAAAAGGAACAACCGGAGCCCATGGCTCCGGTTGGGGTGTCACAGGGCTACACCTCCTGGTACAGCTCGCTGCCTTCCCGGCGGAACTTCTCCGCCTGCTCCTGCATACCGCGTTTCACCGCTTCGGCATCGCTTTCGCTGGCGTTTTCCGGCGTGCGGTCGCGGTAGGTGTCGCGCACTTCCTGGCTGATCTTCATGGAGCAGAACTTCGGCCCGCACATAGAGCAGAAGTGCGCCACCTTAGCGGAGTCCTTCGGCAGGGTTTCATCGTGGAATTCCCGGGCGGTGTCCGGGTCCAGGCCCAGGTTGAACTGGTCTTCCCAGCGGAATTCGAAGCGCGCTTTAGAGAGCGCGTTATCACGGCGCTGCGCCGCCGGATGGCCCTTGGCCAAATCCGCCGCGTGGGCGGCAATCTTGTAGGTGATGATGCCGGTTTTCACGTCGTCCTTATTGGGTAGGCCCAAGTGCTCTTTCGGCGTCACGTAGCAGAGCATGGCGCAGCCAAACCAGCCGATCATCGCCGCCCCAATGCCGGAGGTAATGTGGTCGTAGCCGGGGGCGATATCCGTCACCAGCGGCCCAAGCGTATAGAAGGGCGCTTCGTCGCAGTACTCCAGCTGCTTGTCCATGTTCTCTTTCACCAGGTGCATGGGCACGTGGCCGGGGCCTTCGATCATCACCTGCACATCGTGCTTCCAGGCAATGTGGGTGAGTTCGCCGAGGGTTTTCAGCTCCGCCATTTGCGCTTCATCGTTGGCATCGGCAATCGAGCCGGGGCGCAGGCCGTCGCCGAGGGAGAACGCCACATCGTACTGCTTGCAGATCTCGCAGATCTCTTCGAAGTGGGTGTACAGGAAGCTCTCCTGATGGTGATACAAACACCACTTCGCCATGATGGAGCCGCCACGGCTGACGATACCGGTGACGCGGTTGGCGGTGAGCGGCACGTAACGCAGCAGTACCCCGGCGTGGATAGTGAAGTAATCCACCCCCTGTTCCGCCTGCTCGATCAGCGTATCGCGGAAGATCTCCCAGGTGAGGTTTTCGGCAATGCCGTTGACCTTCTCCAGTGCCTGATAAATGGGCACCGTGCCAATCGGCACCGGCGAGTTGCGGATGATCCACTCGCGGGTTTCATGGATGTTCTGGCCGGTGGAGAGATCCATGATGGTATCCGCCCCCCAGCGGATGCCCCAGGTCATCTTGTCCACTTCCTCTTCGATGGAAGAGGTGACCGCCGAGTTGCCCAGGTTGCCGTTGATCTTCACCAGGAAGTTGCGGCCAATGATCATCGGCTCGCTTTCCGGGTGGTTGATGTTGTTGGGAATGATCGCCCGGCCACGGGCCACCTCATCGCGCACGAACTCCGGCGTGATCTCCTTGGGCAGGCTGGCGCCAAAGCTCTGGCCTGCATGCTGATGGCCCAGAATGCGCTCCACCTCCGCCGTACCCAACGCCTGGCGGCGCTGGTTTTCCCGTAGGGCGATGAACTCCATTTCCGGCGTGATGATGCCCTGGCGGGCGTAGTGCAGCTGGGTCACGTTCTTGCCTGCTTTCGCGCGGCGGGGTGTGCGGGTCAAATCAAAGCGCAGCTGGGCAAGGGTGGGGTCGTTGGCGCGGCGCTGGCCGTACTGGCTGGTAGGGCCATCCAAAAACTCGGTGTCGTTGCGCTCTTCGATCCAGGCCCGGCGAAGCTCCGGCAGGCCTTGGCGCAAATCGATATTGGCGCTGGGATCGGTGTAGGGGCCGGAGGTGTCGTACACCAGCAGCGGCGGGTTCTGTTCATCCACGCCGCTGGTTTTGGTGGGCGAGAGAGTGATTTCCCGAAACGGCACGCGAATATCTGGCCGCGAGCCTTCCACATACACCTTGCGCGAGCCGGGCAGCGGCGCCACGGCGGCGGCATCGACCTGGGCGGTTTCGGCTAAAAAGTGTGCGGTGTTGCTTTTGACGGTCTTGGTCATGACGGTTGCTCTATGTTGTAGGAGATTATTCAGAAAGGTCTAAACCCATCTGCCAGAAGTCGATTTCCAGACGGGTGGCATCGCGGAAGATTTTGCTTAGCTCAGCAAAGCGGGCGGGGGTGACATCCGCCAAGCGGGCATCGAGCCACGCAAGCTCCGCCTGCATGGCGGCCTGGAACTCCTCGCCTTCGTACATGGCGATCCAGGCATCAAACGGGTTTTGCGCGCCGCGCAGCGTGGAAGGCTGCGCGTTCAGCCAGTTGGCGATTTCGCCATAGCCGACTAGGCACGGGGCCAGCGCCACGTGCAAATCGAGCAGGTCGCCGCGGTTGCCGGTATCCAGCACATAGCGGGTGTAGGCCAGCGTAGCGCGGGCTTCGGGGAGTTCGGCAAGCTCCTGCTCGGAAATCCCCCACTCCTGGCAAAAGCCCACGTGCAGGCCCAGCTCTACATCCACGATGGCTTTCATGCCTTCGTGGGCTTGGCGTAGATCCGCCAGGGTGGGGCTTTTGTAGGCGGCCAGCGCGTAAGCACGGGCGAAGTGGATCAAGAACAGGTAATCCTGCTTCAGGTAGTGGCGAAACGATGCCTCAGGCAGCGTGGCGTTGCCCAGCTGGTGCACGAAATCGTGCTCGATATACGCGCGCCAATCTTGCTCGCAAGCGGTGGTGAGATCGGTAAAGCGGTAGCCCATATTGGATGCCTCCGGTGGTACAGCGAACCGGCGCACGGGCGAAGGGAGAGTGAGTTGGGGCAAGGTATCAGGTGAACACGGCGCACCCCAACCACCGCTTGATTCCTACGCCGGTACTAGCCGGATCAGGTTCAACGGGCCCCGCCGTGACGACTTGCTGCAGCAGCCAGCCGTATAGCGATCTCAGCCGGTTCCACCGGCACCCCGTCAAGCAGTATTCAGCGCAGTGTAGGAGGCGAGAGGGGGAGATGCAAGGGGCGTTAGCTTGATCGAACACACGGGGTTCATGGAAGCATAACTGCCCTTCACTAACCCAATGGACTTCTGACACCCGCAAACCCATTGCCTAGCACATGGGTATATATTTGGGTGGTCTCGATACTTTTATGGCCCAGCAGCTCTTGAACAGTGCGAATGTCAGTACCTTGGCTTAGTAGCTGAGTGGCGAAACTGTGCCGCAAAGAGTGGCATGAGCCAGGGCGTGTTAAAGAAGATGAGCGCATGGCATATTTGACGGCTTTTTGGACGGCAGAGGCATGAATGTGATGTAGAACGACGCGCCCCCTCTCATCGAAGCAAGGCCTAGAGGAAGGGAAAAGCCACTGCCATGCAAGTGAAATACCCGCGTTCGGGTATTTACGGTCCAGAGCATATGGCAGTGACACAGGAGTAGCGTTGGCTTCAAGGCGAGCGTTCAGTTGTTGTTCTGCCATTTGTATATGCGTATGTAATGGCTGGACGCAAGAAGGCGGCAGTAGCGTGGTGCGGTCTTTGTTGCCTTTGCCTGCATACACCGTGATGATTTGCCTTGAGAAATCAATATCTTTGACGCGAAGCCGACAAGCTTCGGAGACACGTAAACCTGAGCCGTACATAAGTGAGGCCATGAGAAGCATAGAGCCAGACAAGTGCTGAAATACCTCCATTACTTCCTGATGGGAAAGCACCACTGGTAAGCGCTGAGGGCGCTTAGCTCGGCTAAATTGACCAATCTCGCCAAGCGGCTGGTCCAGCACATGGCGATAAAGGAAGACGATGGCATTGAGTGCTTGATTCTGTGTAGCCGCTGCCACGTGCCTTTCGATTGCCAGATATTCCAAAAATTGCCGTACTTCATGACCTCCTGAATCCGTGAGACCGGCCCCCGGAAGCACTTCTAACCCACTGACCTGCATGGCAATATAGCCATTATCGCCATTCACCCAGACAGTGCCATGCCCAACATAAAGTTCCGCGCCAGTTGCCGCACCCTCACCAGCCACGCCGGGCTGTCCATCATCGGGCAATGCTTCGAGATCGCTGGCGTCGACAGCATCGACAGCCGCTTCCCCACCACGCTGGGCATGCGCACCAGTGACGTGATCAAGAGCTACCTGGGCCTGCTGTGTCTGGGCATGAGCGACTATGACGCTGTCGAGAACTTCCGCCGCGAC
>NZ_FODB01000032.1 GCF_900110265.1 Vreelandella aquamarina
AGGTCGCAGCCACGCTGAAGCTGCACGCCCGGCGCATCACCGTTCACCTCGGCGATGCGGCTGACAAATGGTGGCCTGCCTTGCTGAAGGGGCTACCGAAACTGACCGCGCTAGGCTGACTCGTCGGCGATACCACCACCGATCCCTGCGCCAAGCAGCCCCACTTCGGCTGACGGTGACGGCTGCACGGATGAGGGCAATTCATTCCTGTAGGCTATAAGAAGAACTAAAATTTGCGCTTTTTTGCATATAACAGCGGGGTCTCATGCTGCCAACGCGGTGCCGGTGGGCTGGTGTTGGCAGCGAGGGCTGACAATCCACTCAGCCAGCGCCCTCATGAATAAGGCGGGCTAAGCGCATGAGCGGATTGACCCAACCGACTTAGACGCGCCTATAATGGGGCTGTTTTTAAAAGCCACGCCCTGTGTTCAGTGGCGCGCATTACTTAGGGAGAAGACTGTGGAAGCAAGCTCGCCATTCACTTTTGCAATCATTGGATTAATCGTCGGCTTTATCATCGGCTTAGTGTGCTATCGACTTTTCAGCAAAGGTGCGCGGGATGCCGCTTCACTCAAGCAGACACTGCTTGAACGTGAACACCAAATCGCTGAACTAAAGAAGGGCATGAGCAGCCACTTAACGAGCATTCAGCAGCGCTTAGAAAACATTCGCCACGAAGCTGATCAGCTTGAGCAACAGGTAGAGAACGAAGCAACTCAGTGGAAACTATCCAGCGTTAAGCCGTCATCCAGCACCACCACAAGCGACACTGAAAACGACAGCAACGTGGCAATGCCTAGAGACTACGCAGCGGGCAAAAACGGTACGCTGTCAGAAGATTTTGGCTTAAAAGAGAGCCACCAACCTACTGAAGGTACAGCAGCACAACCTCCCCGCTACTAAGGCAAACGCCGCCATTACTGCCGCGTATCGCCAGCAGGGCACCCGATCAATGAGCGACAGGTGCCCTGCGCCCTTGAGTTAGGCAGGATTATCAATATCCACAAAACGATGCTCCACACCGAACTCACTGCCTAGCCACTCACCAAGCGCTTGGACCCCATAACGCTCAGTGGCGTGGTGGCCCGCCGCAATATAGTGAATCCCCATTTCACGCGCCAAATGCGTGGTACGCTCAGATATTTCTCCAGACACAAACACCTGCGCCCCTGCTTCGTAGGCAGTGGTGATCATATCCTGCGCTCCGCCCGTACACCATGCGATTCGCTCTATAGACTGCTCAGCAAACGGCGCTTCCACAACAAGAGGAGACCGCTGAAGCGTGGTGCTTATTTGCCCAGCAAGCTCACCAATACTTTGGGGCGCAACCAAACGCCCCGACCAGAGCAACCCTTCCCCCAGCTCCCCATCCAAACAGCCTTCTACTTTCCAACCGAGCCGCTTAGCTAACTGAGCATTGTTGCCTATCTCCGCATGGGCATCTAATGGCAAATGATAGGCAAGAAGGCTTATATCATTGGCGAGCAACGTTTTAATGCGGCGCTGTTTCATTCCTGTAATAGGCACTGGCTCGTTTTTCCAAAAATAACCGTGATGCACCAACACCATGTCAGCCTGCCATGCTACCGCCTCATCTAACAGCGCCTGGCACGCCGTCACTCCTGACATCACTCGCTTGACGGTATCACGCCCTTCAACTTGCAACCCATTAACCGTAAAGTCCTTAAATTGCTCGGCTCGCAGCTGATGGTCACAAGCGGCGACAAGTTGATCGCGATGATTCACACTCACTCCTTAACAGTTTAAACAGCCACCGTGAGGCACAGCGGCATTCAGTGTTACCATAACGCCATTGTAAAACTCGCTCCGCATTATCGCGAACCTCGCGACTATTTAGACTGCCACCCGCTGAGGAATCCTCGCATGCACCGTTCTGTGCTGCCCTATTTATGGCCCATTACCACGGGGCTCTTGCTAGCTGCCGTGCTACTGCTCGCGTTCCCAGAGCAGTTGCCAAACCCGTTTCGACAGACTCCGCCCGCAGCGGTGGAAACACCCCCGGCACTGGTACCCACTACCAGCAACGAGCAGAGCACTAACCGACCTGCGCCCGACATTCGCCAAGCAGAACCTCTTGCCCGCAACCAGGGCCCGGCTAGCTACTCCGATGCAGTTAACCAAGCAGCGCCTGCGGTGGTGAACATCTATTCATCCCGGATTGTAGAGCGCGACCAGCACCCACTGATGTCAGACCCCTTCTTCCGGCAGTTCTTCAGCGGCGACGATGCCACAACCCATCAACGGATGCTCTCCAGCTTGGGATCTGGCGTCATTGTCAGCAAGGATGGCTATGTACTGACTAACCATCATGTGATTAATGGCGCGGATCAAATCCAGGTTGCCCTGCGCGATGGGCGTGAAACGCTGGCCGAAGTGATTGGTACAGACCCAGAAAGCGACTTAGCAGTGCTGCGCATTGATCTTGAAAATCTACCGGTGATTGAGCTTGCCGACTCAGAACAGGTCGCCGTCGGCGATGTGGCACTGGCAATTGGCAACCCCTTCGGCGTTGGCCAAACCGTCACTATGGGCATTATTAGCGCCACAGGGCGCAGCCATTTAGGGCTTAATGCATATGAGGATTTTATTCAGACCGATGCGGCCATTAACCCCGGCAACTCAGGCGGCGCACTCGTTAATCCTGATGGCGCTCTAGTGGGAATTAATACGGCAATTTTCTCACGTTCAGGCGGCTCTCAAGGTATCGGCTTCGCAATTCCCGCCAACCTTGCCCACAGCATACTCAATGAGCTGGTGACTCGCGGTCGCGTAATTCGCGGCTGGCTGGGCATTGAGGCTCAGGCGCTTTCGCGAGAGCTCGCAGCCTCGTTTGGGCTACGCACCCCACAAGGCGTGATCGTAGCAGGCGTGGTAAGCGGCGGACCTGCCGCACAGGCAGGCTTACAACCGGGGGATGTACTGCTCTCTATTGATGGCCAGGTCATTTTAGATGCACGCGCTACTATGAGTGACATTGCATCTATTCCTCCCGGCACGTCACTGCCTCTGACGATTGTCCGCGGCGGCGAGCGCATGGAGATGACGCTGGAGGTAGGCGAGCGCCCGGTGCCGACCAACGCAACATCAGCCGACAGGCAGAGCGGCTCTTAAAGCCGCCCTGCTACACTAAACACACTGCCCGTTAATCGCGAACCCGGTACTCGGCAGAGCGAGCATGGGCAGTGAGGTACTCCCCACGGGCCAACACCGAAGCGACTTTACCCAGCTCAGACGCCCCTTCAGGGGAACAGTGGATAATGGAAGAGCGTTTCTGGAAGTCGTACACCCCGAGCGGTGATGAGAATCGCGCCGTGCCGGATGTCGGCAGCACATGGTTCGGCCCCGCGCAGTAATCCCCCAGCGCTTCCGACGTGTGGCGCCCCATAAAGATAGCGCCCGCATGGCGGATATCGTCTAGCCATGCCTCAGGCTCAGCAACCGACAATTCAAGATGCTCAGGAGCGATACGGTTAATCATCTCAACCGCTTCGGCCTGATCTGTACACAGAATCAGTGCGCCGCGACGGTTCAGGGATGCGCGGGCAATCTTTTCGCGCTCTAGCGTTGGCAGCAACCGCTCGATGGAAGCCGCCACGGCGTCCAAATGCGCGGCATCCCAGCTCACCAAAATCGCCTGGGCATCTTCGTCATGCTCCGCCTGAGAGAAGAGGTCCATGGCGATCCAATCCGGGTCGGTTTGCCCATCCGACACCACCATAATCTCGGAGGGCCCGGCAATCATATCGATGCCGACCTGGCCGAACACGGCCCGCTTGGCAGTGGCCACGTAGATGTTGCCGGGTCCCACAATTTTATCGACCCGAGAAACGCTTTGCGTACCGTAGGCAAGCGCGGCAACGGCCTGGGCGCCACCAATAGTGAAGACGTAGTCCACGCCCGCTAGGTGCGCCGCCGCCAATACCAGATCATTCAACACACCATCAGGGGTAGGTACCACCATGACGATTTCACGCACACCTGCCACGTGGGCAGGAATGGCATTCATCAGTACGGACGACGGATAAGCCGCCTTACCGCCTGGAACATAGATGCCTGCACGATCAAGCGGTGTCACTTTTTGGCCTAACACCGTGCCATCGGCTTCTTCATACTGCCAAGAGGTCGGTTTTTGCCGCTCGTGGTAGCGCTTAATACGCTCGGCAGCCATTGCCAGGGCATCACGCTGCTCGGCAGGCAAACCATCATACGCCTTCTTTAATTGCTCTGGCATTAGGCGCAATTGCGCCATCGATTCGACCGATAGACGGTCAAAGCGGTTGGTTGCCTCAATGACCGCCTGATCACCGCGTTGCTTAACGTCTGCCAAGATTTCCTCAACACGAGCCTGGACCGCTTTATCAGACACGCCCTCCCAATCCAACAGCGCATCGAGGCGCTGATGGAAAGCCGTTTCACTGGTCGAGAGGCGGGCAATAGTGGCTGTGGTTGTATCGCTCATGATGAACCTCGTGTCATTCGATAGGCTGCGTCTGACGCTTTTTTACGGCACTTTCCAGGCGCGCTAGCAGCGGCTTAATACGGTCGTGCTTCATGGTCATGGCCGCTTTGTTGACCACCAAACGCGTGCTGATATGGGCAATGAGCTCACGGGGTTCCATACCGTTAGCGCGAAGCGTATTGCCAGTGTCGACGATATCGACGATCTCATCGGCCAAGTTCATGAGCGGAGCCAGCTCCATCGCCCCGTAGAGCTTGATGACCTCTGCCTGGATCCCCTGCTCGGCGTAGTAGCGACGCGCTACGTTGACGAACTTGGTCGCCACGCGGCGGCGTGCTTTGGCAGGGGGCTGCCCGGTAACACCCGCAGTCATCAGCTTGCAGCGAGCAATCTCTAGATCTAGCGGCTCATAAAGGCCTTCCGCGCCATGCTCAAGCAGCACGTCTTTACCTGCAATGCCCACATCGGCGGCACCTAATTGTACGTAGGTGGGCACATCGGTGGCGCGGATGATCACCAGCTTGACGTCCGGCAAGTTAGTATCAAAAAGCAGCTTGCGGCTTTTACTTAAGTCTTCAGCGGGCGTAATGCCCGCATCTGCCAGCAGAGGCAGCGTTTCATCCAAAATACGCCCTTTTGAAAGGGCTAAAATCAGTTGCTTACTCATGGTCTAAGGCCAGTGTTGTCCGCGTGGCTTAGCCGGGGATACGGCGAATTTTCGCCCCCAGCAGCTGTAATTTTTCCTCGATACACTCGTAGCCACGATCAATATGGTAGATGCGATCGACCAGGGTCTCTCCTTCGGCCATCATGGCCGCAATAACCAGAGATGCCGAAGCACGAAGGTCCGTTGCCATCACCGGGGCTCCAGAAAGCTTATCAACGCCCTTAATTAACGCGGCGTTACCCTCCAGTACGATATTCGCGCCCATCCGGTTAAGCTCTTGAACGTGCATAAAGCGGTTTTCGAAGATTGTCTCTACTACCCGTGAATGCCCGTCTGCAACGGCATTCATAGCGACGAACTGAGCCTGCATATCGGTGGGGAATGCGGGATAAGGCGCCGTTCGGATATTAACCGCCTTCGGGCGCTTGCCATGCATATCCAGCGAAATCCAATCTTCACCGCTGTCGACCTCCGCACCCGCCTCTTCCAACTTAGCGAGTACCGCTTCAAGAATATCGGCCCGGGTACGCTTCACTTTTACCCGCCCGCCGGTCATTGCCGCCGCGACCAGGAAGGTGCCCGTCTCGATACGGTCGGGCATGACATCGTGCTCGCAGCCGTGCAGCGAGGCAACGCCATCAATGATGATGGTGTCCGTGCCGTGACCATGAATCTTCGCGCCCATTTTGATCAAGCACTCGGCCAGATCCACCACCTCAGGCTCACGGGCGGCGTTTTCAAGAACCGTTCTGCCGTCGGCGAGCGTAGCCGCCATGAGCAGATTTTCTGTGCCTGTCACCGTCACGGTATCAAAAAAGATCGTTGCACCTTTTAAACGACCGTCGACACGGGCACGAATATAGCCCGCTTCAACGTGGATCTCCGCCCCCATGGCTTCCAGACCACGCAGGTGCAAATCCACCGGGCGTGAGCCAATGGCGCAACCACCAGGCAGTGAGACATCCGCCTTACCAAAGTGCGCCAGCAGCGGCCCCAGCACCAGAATAGAGGCGCGCATCTTTTTCACCAGCTCGTAAGGCGCATGGCATTGAGTGACCTGAGAGCCATCCAGTTGAATGCTCAGTTTTTCACCCATCACAGGCTCAACGCCCATTCGTCCCAACAGCTCAAGCGTGGTGGTAATATCCTGCAAATGCGGCAGGTTACCGATAACCACTGGGCCATCTGCCAATAGGCTCGCGCATAGAATAGGCAGCGCGGCATTTTTCGCACCGCTTGCCCATACTTCGCCATCCACCGAGCCATTGCCCGTAATAATGAGTTTATCCATGGAGCGGCCGTTACTGAGCGTTTTCCGCCGCAGTTTGCCACTGCGTCGGAGTAAACGTTTTAATGCTGATAGCGTGCAGTGCACCCGAAGCGATTTCCTCGCTAAGCGCTGCGTATACAAGCTGTTGACGCTTCACTGGAGAAAGACCTTCAAAGGCTTCACCAACTGCAATCACCTGAAAATTGCAGCCTTCACCCTGGATGTGAAACTCACACCCATCGATGCGGGATTCAAGCAGTGCTTTTACCTCGTTGGGTTGCATGAGACAGGAAACTCCTTTGGGGTCGTTGAAATAATAAGCAATAGGCGAACATGATAAAGAAAAGCGACACGCTTGGCGATGCCGTGCAAGCCACCAATAAATAGAGCAGCCCGTGGGCTGCTCTAAAGATCGCTCAGTTCAAGCTGAAACGGATGAGGAAGTAAGCGCATCCAACTCCGCCAAAGAGGCCAGCCGCTTGAGCGGGGCCGACAAGACAATCGAACGAACCGTGATCTGCAGCGCTTGGCAAGCACGCAGCCATTCAAATAAGACACTAATAGCAACGCTGCTGGCCTTACTGACTTGCTCAAAGTCAAAGCAGACCTCTAAACACTTGGCACTGCGTAACCATTTCACACCTGCAGCGGCCACCTCAGTCGCTACATTCATTGTCAGGTCGCCAGCAACCATGAGCGCATCACCCTGAATCGTTAGGGACACCTCTGAACGAGACAGCAGCGATGTCACGCGTCGCCTCCCTGCTCTAGCTCGTCCACACCTATTTCTGGCGCCCAACCACGGATGACCGCATCATAATCGCGGTTATTGTCACGCATGGCTTGGTCGAACTGATTACGGAAGGTCAAGCCCAGGTTAATGCCGTTGACAATTACGTTCACGACACGCCATTGGCCGTCAGAAAGACGCAGGCTGTAGCTGACCGGGTAGACCTGACCATTGTTGGCCACCACTTCCATATCGACGCTGGCCTGATCTTCGTGACGCTGGGCACGCTGTTGGCTCAACACACGCAGCTCGTCGTAGTCGAAGGTCACCAGACCACGCGTGTAGGTATCGATCAGCGTCTGGCGGAAGACATCCGCAAAACGGCTGCGCTGCTCTGGCGTGGCATTACGGAAATAGCTGCCCATCACACTGGCACCGATATAGCGAAAATCTGCTACTTCGTTGAGGCTTTCATTCACCAGCGCCTTCAACTCATCTAGATTATTGGCGTAGTAGTCCTCTTTGCCATTAATTTGGCTCATAAAGGATTCGATATTGTCTCGAATCATCTCTTCTGGAGACTGTGTTTGTGCTTGGGCCAGCAGCGGTGCCAGCAACAGCATGGCAGCCAACGCGAGCCGCTGAACGAAAACAGGAAAAACCTTATGCATCATATCAACCTCTCAAATGAAGATAGCTAAAGGCAGCTAGTTGCTGACCATATTGGATACAAATTGCTGAATAAGTTCTTCAAGCACCAGAGCGGACTGCGTATCACGAATCACGTCACCCTCCTCAAGCACATCTGGTGCCCCACCAACACTTAGCCCAATGTACTGCTCGCCCAATAGGCCAGCCGTTAATATGGCTGCGGTGGTATCCTGGGAAAGCTGGCCTTCAAGCTCACTATCCAAGCTTAAAGTGACACGAGCGTCGTACCACTCCGTATCCAGCTCGATTGACTCCACCCGGCCCACGGTAACCCCTGCCATAGTGACGCGGGCACGCGGCTTCAACCCACCGATATTGGCGAAGTTGGCCTCCAAGCGGAACGTATCTGAAGGTGCTGAGAGCGTTAAACCGCTGACTCTCAGGCCGAGGAATACCAGCCCTATGATGCCAGCCAACATAAACAGGCCAACGCCAAACTCCATGGTTTTGCTGCGCTTCATGACATTACTCCACCCTTAAAGGCCGCCGAACATAACGGCGGTTAAAACGAAATCCAGCCCTAGCACCGCTAACGAGGAGTAGACCACCGTACGGGTGGTAGCTCGCGAAATCCCCTCAGAGGTTGGCACTAGGTCATAACCCTGAAACACAGCAATCCAGGTCACCACCAGCGCGAACACCACGCTTTTGATCATGCCATTGCCGATATCATCGATGAACGACACGCTGGCCTGCATATTGCTCCAATAAGAGCCCTCAAATACGCCCAGCCACTCGACGCCAACTAAGTAGCCGCCCCAGATACCCACCACGCTAAAGCCAACGGTAAGAATAGGCAGCGCTACGAAGCCCGCCCAAAGTCTAGGAGCCACCACGCGACGCAGCGGATCCACACCTATCATTTCCATGCTAGTGAGCTGTTCGGTGGCTTTCATCAGGCCAATTTCAGCAGTCAAAGCAGACCCCGCCCGCCCGGCAAACAGCAGCGCGGCAACTACCGGTGCCAGCTCTCGCAACAGAGAAAGCGCGACCATTTGGCCTAATGCCTGCTCGGCACCAAAATCTACTAAAATGGTATATCCCTGTAGCGCCAGCACCATGCCGATAAAAAGCCCCGACACCAGCACGATGGCCAGAGACAGCACACCCACGAAGTGCATTTGGCGCAGCCAAAGCGACCACCCCTCTCGTGACGGCACTCCCACGGCCGACTGAGCAAGAAACACCGTGGCGCGCCCTAAAGCCTCGACCACGTCGCACCCTTTACGCCCTAGGCGGGTAACCCGCGCCGTGTAGTGAGAAAATTTAGACTGCATCTACCCTGCCTTTATTGCTAAGTCATGACCGAGAATATCCCTATAGAGCGTCTCTGCAGGATAGTGAAACGGCACCGGACCATCTGGCTCGCCGTGCATAAATTGGCTCACACGAGGGTCTTGATTCACCTCTAGCGAGCTCGGAGTGCCGTGCGCCACCACCTGCCCATCCGCAATCAGGTAGAGGTAGTCGGCAATACTCAGCGTTTCCTTGATATCATGGGAGACCACTACCGAGGTCAGCGACAGCGCCTGATTGAGCCGCTTGATCAATTGCACCAGCACGCCCATAGAGATAGGGTCCTGGCCGACAAACGGCTCATCATAAAGGATTAACTCAGGGTCAAGTGCAACTGCCCGCGCTAATGCCACCCGCCGCGCCATACCCCCTGATAGCTCAGCGGGAGTTAAATGCCTTGCCCCCCGCAACCCTACTGCCTGTAACTTTAGCAACACCAAGTCGCGAATCATGGTATCGGGCAAGTCAGTATGCACCCGCAGCGGGAAGGCCACATTCTCGAAAACATCTAAATCCGAAAACAGCGCACCGCTCTGAAACAGCATTCCCATACGCTTACGTAGCGTAAACAACGCCTTGCGTGACAGGCGGTGAACATCCTGCCCATCAATTAAAATCCGCCCACGGTCTGGCGTTAATTGGCCACCAATGAGCTTCAATAGCGTTGTTTTACCCGTGCCGCTTGGCCCCATAATGGCGGTGACTTTGCCACGCGGAATGGTCATATTAACGCCACGGAAGATATCGCTATCTCCACGGGAAAAGTAAACATCTTCAACCTGTATGAAGGGAACATCCGTCATAAGCTGATTGACCTTCATCGTGTTGCCAGAACGCGTCAGTATAAACCGACTGGGCGCGGGGCAGTTTAGAAAACAGTGTTTTCGAAATATTATCGAACATCGTAACCTAACGCTACTCTTAGCAACAGTCGCGCAAATCATTGCCGCACAAACCATTCGTCAATAGAACTCACTAATACCGCGGGTACTTGCTGCATGCTTTAGCTAAACACTGCTGCAAGATGTTATTCTTACTAGGCACCTATTCACATCGATGAAACGAGACACGCCATGCGTCAGCCACTCTCCACACCCAGCCAACTGCGTGAAAGTGCACTGCGCACCTTGCAAATCGAGCAAGCGGCTATTGGCGGCTTGCAAGCCAAGCTAGATGAAAGCTTTGACCACGCCTGTCAGCTTATGCTTGCCTGTCAGGGACGCGTGGTAGTCACCGGCATGGGAAAGTCAGGTCATATCGCCGGCAAAATCGCAGCTACCCTAGCCAGCACAGGCACTCCAGCCTTTTTTGTTCACCCAGGTGAAGCCAGCCATGGCGACTTGGGCATGATTACCCGCGCCGATGTGGTTTTGGCACTCTCTAACTCCGGTGAAACCGCTGAAGTAACGGCCCTACTCCCGCTACTCAAGCGACTTGGCACACCGCTAGTCAGTATGACTGGCCGCCCAGGCTCCACTCTTGCACAGCACTCAGACGCCCACCTGGATAGCGGTGTAGAACGAGAAGCCTGCCCGCTTGACCTAGCACCCACCAGCTCCACCACCGCCGCCCTTGCCCTAGGCGACGCCCTTGCTGTTGCCCTATTGGAAGCACGGGGCTTTACCGCTGAAGACTTTGCCCTCTCTCACCCTGGCGGCAGCCTCGGTAAGCGCTTACTACTGCGTGTTAGCGACTTAATGCACGATGGCTCACGGCTCCCTCAAGTAGCGCTGGGCAGCCCGCTGCGCGATGCACTACTTGAGATAACACGCCAAGGGCTGGGCTTTACCTGCGTGGTGGATAGCGAAGGCCGTCTTGCCGGGGTCTATACCGACGGCGACTTGCGTCGCACGCTAGACCAATACCACGACCTGCGCGATGTTCAGGTAGATCACGTAATGACGCGCCCCGGCAAGCGCATTGGTCCAGACGTACTAGCTGCCGAAGCGGTGCGCATTATGGAAGATAACCGTATCACTGCACTGGCTGTTGTTGATGAACAGCAGCGCCCCATCGGCGCGCTGCATATGCATGACCTGCTTGCCAGCGGCGTTATTTAACGACTTTATACTGCTTTTTTGGCAATGGATGATGGAGGCTTTATGGCCCTACCTGATGCACTACTCGACCGGCTTCGCCGCGTAAAACTGCTTGCGATTGATGTAGACGGTGTACTTACTGACGGCCGTCTCTATTTTCAGGCTGACGGTATCGAAATCAAAGCGTTTCACACCCAGGACGGTCATGGCCTGAAGTTACTCAAGCGTGTCGGCATCCATGTGGCGCTGATTACCGGCCGTGATTCACCTATGGTGAGCCAGCGCGCTGCTGCCTTAGGAATCACTCACGTGCACCAGGGCTGTGAAGACAAACTCACTACCCTGAGAGCGCTTTGTCAGCGGCTTGATATCACCTTAGAACAGGTCGCCTACTGTGGAGATGACCTACCTGATCTTGCTCCGATCAAGCGCTCCGGTGTCGGTATTACGGTCCCCAATGCTCCGGACTACATGCACCCCCATGCCGACTGGATCACTGAACGCCTTGGCGGACACGGGGCTGTGCGTGAAATTTGCGATACGCTCCTAACGTCCCAAGGGCACTGGGATGCCGTACTCGATACGTATCTGCACGGACAGCCATAATGCGCTTTAGGGTAAGAAAACGGGTCTGGATCACGGCAATGGTCATCGCCCTAGGCGGCGTGCTGGTTTGGCTAGACCCTCGCGGCCCCCAGGAGACTGAGATTGACTCTGAAGCTCGTGCCCAGGAACCTGGGCACGTATTAGAGAATGCCGAAATTACCCTATTTGGCGAAACAGGCACTATTCAGCAATCTCTGGTAACCCCACGGCTGGTGCATACTCCGCAAACGGCAATGACTGACGTGTTGTCACCCCGTGCCACGCTGTTTGATAGCGAACAACGTGAGTGGCTCGCCACGGCGAACACTGGCACCCTCAATACTGAAACCCAAGCATTAACATTGGCAGGCTCCGCGCGGCTACTAGCGCCTGAAGAGGGGTGGCAGCTTGATAGCGAACTATTAAACTACGACGGGACCACCCGGCATGCCTGGAGCGACACCCACGTAGTGTTGCAGCAGCCCCCTCAGCGTATGGAAGCCTCCCGAATGGATGTATGGCTGGATGACAGCCAAGTCCGTTTAACCAACAACGTGCGCGGCGTTCATCCGCCGGCCACCCGTTCCCCTTAGGAGTCGCGGTCAACTACCCCCGCCTGAAGGCGGGAGCTTGTGACAACAAGCCCGGTTGACCAGGGAGAGCGGTAGCCAACCCGCTACGTTGATAACAGGTCGCCAAGACTCACCCACGGATGCTTCCTCAGTCCGTGGCTCTGAAAGGTCAAGATCATGCTGGCGCAAGGTAAAACGCCGAAGATCTTGATCGCTGCCACAAGGCAGGAGCCGGTTATCGACATTCCCGAGGGGAGACGGGGCGCAAGCCCCGCGACACAAGGTCCGTAAGGGCATTGATTAGGAGGAAATCGCATGGCGATTTTCGTACTGGACAAAAAGAAGCAGCCGCTGATGCCGTGCAGTGAAAAACGGGCTCGGTTGCTGCTACAGCGCGGGCGTGCCGTGGTGCATAAGCGCTATCCGTTCACGATCCGGCTGAAAGATCGAGTGGGCGGTAGCACGCAGCCACTAAGCCTGGGCATCGACCCTGGCAGCAAAACGACCGGGCTGGCGCTGATACGCGAACCGGACAGTCAGCAGCGGCATGTGCTGTGCCTGTTTGAACTAATCCATCGCGGTTATCAGATCAAAAAGGCATTACAACAACGCGCCGCCTTTCGGCGTCGCCGCCGCAGTGCCAACCTGCGTTACCGCGCCCCGCGCTTCAATAATCGCACCAAACCCAAGGGCTGGCTGGCACCGTCGCTGCAGCATCGCGTCGATACCGTCACGGCCTGGGTGAACCGGTTGAATCGTTTAGCGCCTGTAACCGCCATCAGCCAAGAGTTGGTGCGCTTTGATACGCAGAAGCTGGATAACCCCGAGATCAACGGCGTGGAGTACCAGCAAGGCACGCTGCTGGGCTACGAAGTACGCGAGTACCTGCTGGAAAAATGGGGCCGTGAATGTGCCTATTGCGGCACCGCCGATACGCCGCTGGAGATCGAGCATGTGATACCGCGCTCGCGGGGCGGCTCGAACCGCGTCAGTAATTTGACCCTAAGCTGCCACCCCTGCAACCAGAGCAAGGATGCGCTGTCACTGGTGGATTTTTTCGCCACTGACAAAGGCCTGAAAAAGCGCCTGAAAGCCAACGGCCACACCGCTAACGCTCGGCTTGAGCGTGTGCAGCGCCAGCTCAAGCAACCGCTGCGCGATGCCAGCGCGATCAATGCCACGCGCTGGGCGCTGTTTAATGCGCTCAAAGCGACTAGCTTGCCGGTGGCTGTCGGCACCGGCGGTCGCACCAAGTACAACCGCCAGCGACTGGGCATTCCTAAAACCCATGCTCTAGACGCGGCCTGTGTCGGTGCGTTCGACGCACTACATGCTTGGCAGGTGCCCACATTAACCATCAAGGCGATGGGGCGTGGTAGCTATCAGCGCACCCGCTTAACGAAACACGGGTTTCCGCGTGGCTATCTGATGCGGCAGAAGCAGGTGCACGGCTTTCAAACCGGCGACATGGTGCGTGCGATGGTACCGACTGGCAAGAAAGCAGGTACCCATACGGGGCGTGTCGCGGTACGCAAAACCGGCAGTTTTAACATCCAGACCGAACAGGGGGCCGTGCAAGGCATCTCGCACAAATACTGCACCCTCATCCAACGCGGTGATGGCTACGGCTATCACTTTACACCCTTCACCCACCTAACAGGAGGAGCGGGACAGGCGGTGGCGTAACCCAGTCGCCCTGCGGGCGACGCGCTATCCCTCCCGGCGCTAAAGCACCGGGTTTCTCGCGCAAAATCTGATGAATGCTCTAATCCGCACTGCACTTCTTGCCCTAGCCGTGCCGCTTGTCACAATTGCACTGCCTGTAGCGGCACAAAACCAAGCGCCTATTCATGTGGAGGCCGACCGGTTAGACCTTGACCAACGAGCAGGGACAGCCGTGTACACCGGTAACGTTGACATTCGCCAAGGCAATATGCAGCTACGCGGAGAGCGTGTCGAAATTCAGCGTAACAATGCTGGCGAGTTGTCTCGCGCCATCGCTACGGGCGAGCGTGCTTACTTGCGTAACCAAATTGAAGACCAAGAAACCCCTATAGAAGGCTGGGCGCGTCGGATTATTTATCACGTTTCCGAACGCCGGGTTGAGCTGATTGACCAAGCTGAGCTGACCCAGCAAGGAGATCACTTCCAAGGTGGACGTTTAGAGTACTTTATCGATCAAGAAGTAGTACAAGCACGCTCTGACGTTAGCGGCAGTGAAAATCAGCGTATTCGTATGACCCTTCAGCCCGAACAATAGGAAGTGGCCACGTGGCAGCATCAACATCCCCAGCCCCCACACCAGTAAAAACGCTCTACGCCCATCATTTAGCGAAGAGCTATAAGCGCCGCCGTGTGGTTAAAGATATTAATCTGGAAATCACTCAAGGTAGCGTGGTTGGGCTACTTGGCCCTAATGGCGCAGGTAAAACCACCTCGTTTTATATGATTGTGGGGTTGGTCAAATTGGATGCGGGCAAAGTAGGCATTGACGACCTTGACCTCACTCATGCTCCTATGCATGAACGCGCCATGGCAGGGATTGGTTATCTACCCCAGGAAGCTTCCATCTTCCGCAAGCTCTCCGTGGCTGACAACATTATGGCCATTTTAGAGACACGCAAAGAGCTTGATCGAAGCGCCCGGGAAGCACAACTTGAGTTACTACTTGAAGATTTTCACATCACTCATATACGCGACAACTTAGGCATGAGTCTTTCTGGGGGCGAACGCCGCCGTGTTGAAATCGCCCGCTCTTTGGCCACCGAACCGGCCTTTATCCTGCTGGATGAACCTTTTGCCGGGGTTGACCCGATTTCCGTTGGGGAAATTAAAGCTATCATTCGAGCGTTAAAGAAACGCCACATTGGTGTATTGATCACCGACCATAACGTTCGTGAAACGCTGGATATTTGTGATATTGCCTACATTGTTGGCGACGGTCACATCATTGCCAGTGGAAACGCCCAGGAAATCCTCAACAACCAGAAGGTTCGAGATGTCTATTTAGGCGCCGATTTCCGCCTTTAAACAGTGACCTGCAGAAGCATTTCTTTTAGTGGCATGCTTATTGCACTTGCACCAAGCCATAACTCACTCTAGGGTGGAGCTTTCTGATTAACGAGTGGTTCTCAGATGGTCATGAAAGCTTCTCTCCAATTGCGTATCGGCACACAGCTGACCATGACACCTCAGCTGCAGCAGGCTATCGCCCTGCTTCAGCTATCGACGCTGGACCTTCGTCAAGAAATTCAGCAAGCGCTAGATGCCAATCCCATGCTTGAGCAAGAAGATGAGTTTGGCGAGCAGGCTGTCAGTGAGCCTCAAGAGGCTGAGTGGTCCGAGAGCATCCCCAACGAACTCTCCGTCGACAGTGACTGGTCAGATACCTATCAAGACATAGGCAGCCTGGGTGGCAGCAGTGAAGGCCCCGACTTCGAGCGCCAAGCCGCTGGACAAAGCCTACATGGCCACCTGCTATGGCAACTGGCCATGACAGACTTTAGCCCGCGAGAATACGCCATCGCGGAAAGCCTGATTGATGCGCTGGATGCCAACGGCTATCTCACCCAGCCGCTTAATGACATTCGGGAAGGATTAAAAGCCCAAGGCCATGACAGCTTAAGCCAGCGGGAAGTGGAAAATACCCTGCTGCGCTTGCAGCAATTTGAGCCCACCGGCGTCTTTGCCCGAGACCTGCGTGAATGCCTGATGCTGCAACTCGCCTCACTACCTGAGGACACCCCTCTGCTAATGCCCGCCAAACGGCTGGTTCGCCAGTTTTTGGAAGCATTAGGCAAAGACGATATGCGGCTTCTCAAGCGCCGTTTAAGCCTTGATGACGAGCAGCTTGACGATGTCATCCGTTTAATTCGCAGCCTTGACCCACGCCCTGGGAGCACCTATGGCGTTACCGACGACAGCTACATCACCCCCGACCTAGTCGTTCGGCACGACAATGAAGGTTGGCATTTAGAGCTCAATCCAGAAGCACTACCACGCTTGCGTATACAGCCCGACTACGCCAGCTTGATCAAACGCGCAGACAAAAGCCAAGACAACCAGTTCCTCAAAGAGCACCTCCAAGAAGCCCGCTGGCTGATCAAAAGCTTATCGAGTCGCAATGACACGCTGCTACGAGTTGGGCGTGAAATTATTGCACGCCAAATTGGCTTTCTGGAGCATGGCGAAGAAGCAATGAAACCGCTGATTTTAGCGGATATTGCTGAAGCGGTAGAGATGCACGAATCCACCATATCTCGTGTGACCACGCAGAAATTTATTCACACGCCGCGGGGCGTTTTCGAGCTTAAGTACTTCTTCTCAAGCCAGGTAAGCGGCCAAGACGGCGGCGACAGCCACTCCAGCACAGCCATTCGCGCCCGCATCAAAAAGCTGATTCAGGATGAGCCCTCAGGAAAACCGCTCTCCGATAGCCGCTTGGTGACTCTGCTTGAAGAGGGGGGCATTAGCGTTGCACGGCGTACTGTCGCAAAATACCGGGAGTCAATGGGCATTCCCTCGTCAAGTGAGCGCCGCCGTTTACGCTAGTTAAGCGGTACGTATGAACAAACTCAACGCAAGGGCTTTGCAATAGCGTAAAAAGGGTTACAATCGAAGTACAGTCCGATGGATAAGGAGCACGTCAATGCAAGTAAACATCACTGGTCATCACGTTGAACTGACTGACGCCTTGCGCGACTACGTTAACGAAAAGCTGCAGCGCGTTGAACGCCACTACGACAACATTACCACGGTGCAAGTGACCTTATCTGTTGAGAAGGAGCGCCAGCAAGCAGCCTGCACACTGCACGCTGCCGGTGCAGACCTTCACGCCGAAGCGCTTGATAACGACATGTATGCCGCTATTGATGCGCTAGCAGACAAAATCGATCGTCAACTCGTTAAACATAAGGAAAAAGCACAAGCTCGCGCCCAGGGCGCTGGTGTGCGTTAACTCAATGACGTTGGAAACCATCCTCCCCCCGGAGCGCGTGCTTTATGACGTTCCCGGGGGCAGCAAAAAACGGGTGCTGGAGTTTTTCAGCACCTTTATCGCCCAAAATACACCCAGCCTAGATAGCCAAGAGGTGTTTAGCCGACTCATTGGCCGCGAGCGACTAGGCAGTACGGGGATAGGCAACGGGGTTGCCATCCCCCACGCTCGCAGTCCTCACTGTAGCGCACCCATTGCTGGCTTTTTAAAGCTTGCTGAGCCAGTAGACTTCGACGCCATTGATGGCGACCCGGTGGATCTTGTGTTTGTGCTGCTGGTACCAGAAGAGGCAGATGACACCCACCTAGCACTGCTTGGCCAAGTGGCTACTATTATGAACGACGCCCATACGCGTCAGCAGTTACGTAAAGCCGATAGTCAGCGCGAACTCTTAGCACTTATTACCGCCAAGATTCGCGAACAAGCCGCCTAGGCTTTATGGGCGGTGGCCACTGCACGCAGCGATAATTTCCTCCCATGCAAGCCAAGAGAGACGCTATGCAACTGGTGATCATTAGCGGCCGTTCAGGGTCCGGTAAATCTATCGCCTTACAAGCGCTAGAGGATCTTGGCTACTACGCTATCGACAATTTACCCGCCATGCTGCTGGGCTCATTAGTTGATGAACTACGTGAGCAAGGCGAGCGCACTCACTTAGCAGTGAGCATTGACGCGCGCAACCTTCCTACGGCGCTTGAACGCCTCCCAGCTTTACTGGAAGAACTACGCCAGCGAGAAATTCGTTTTCAGGTCATCTATCTGACCACGGATGCGCGCATTCTTTTGGAGCGTTACTCAGCCACCCGCCGTCGCCACCCGCTTACCCGGGATAGCGAAATGACGTTGGAAGAGGCCATCAATAAAGAAGAAGAGACGCTGCTTGAAATTCGCGATCTCGCTGACTTGTTGATCGATACGTCGCGCTTATCCGTGCATGACCTGAGACGCCGCATTACTGATCAAGTCGCCCACCAGCGAAAAGATCAGCTAACACTGACGTTTGAGTCGTTTGGCTACAAACGCGGCGTACCCATGGATGCCGACTTAGTCTTCGATGTTCGCTGCCTGCCCAACCCTTATTGGGACCCTACCCTGCGCCAATTTACAGGGCGTGATGCTAATATAGTGGCGTTTTTAAGTAGCTACCCAATGGTCGAGGCAATGACCAATGATATTCAGGCTTGGTTGGAAAAGTGGCTTCCGGCTTACCAAAATAGCCAGCGAAGTTATATAACCGTGGCTATTGGCTGCACCGGCGGGCAACACCGCTCTGTTTATATGGCCGAACAGCTTGCTAAAAAGCTGGTTAAACAGACCGGAGAAGTACAGTTGAGACACCGTGAGCTGGGGTTACAATACACGCTGAGCGAAGAGCCAGCGGTACCATGCGTTACCACACCCACCGCTGCCAGCACGCCCTGAGTTTCAGGACCTAACTTTTAAGGCCTAAGCTTCTCAAGACCTAAGTTTTTCAAGACCTTAGTTTTTCAAGACCTAAGTTTCAAGACCCACTCGGCAAAAAGGAACCAGAGTGCCCAAAAGAACCTTAACACTTACCAACCAGCGTGGTCTTCATGCCCGCGCGGCCACCAAACTGGTGAAATGTGGCCAGCAGTTTTCCGCGAATATCGTGGTTTATAAGCAGCAGCAGAAAGCCGATGCCGCCAATATTATGTCGCTGCTAATGCTGGCTGCCCCCTGCGGCACCGAGCTCACTGTCGCCGCTGAAGGAAGCGACGCCGAACAGGCGCTAGATGCCATTGAAGCTCTGTTCGACGCACGGTTTGACGAAGACCAGTAGCTAGTTTACCAAGTCAGCACTTGTCGACTAGCTTCCTGCCACTGTCATCGCATCAATCAGCCAGCTACCCGTGTGAATACTGCCACGGGTATCCGTATCACTTCCCACACCGCTTAGCCCCGCGAACATCTTGTTGAGGTTACTAGCAATAGTGAACTCCTCAATGGGGTACTGTACTTCGCCATTCTCAATCCAGAAACCCGCTGCTCCCCGGGAATAGTCGCCAGTGACGCCGTTAACGCCCTGTCCCATGAGCTCGGTCACCCAAATACCACGCCCCATCTGTGTTAACAGCTCTTCCCGCGGCGTTAACGGCGCTAACAAGCGCATGTTGCGCGCGCCGCCCGCATTGCCCGTGGACTGCATTCCTAAACGACGCGCGCTGTAGGCAGAGAGCATGTAACTCGCCACCTCCCCCTGATCAATAAACCGGTTGCTACGGGTTTGTACACCCTCCGCATCAAACGGTGAACTAGCCGTTGCTCCCACTTCCAGCGGGCGCTCTTCTAACCCAAACCAATCGGGGAATAGCGGGCTACCCAAGCGATCACATAAAAACGAGGCTTCTCGATAAAGCGCGCCGCCCGCCAGAGCACCCATAAGGTGGCCGATAAGGCCGCTAGCAAGGGAGGGATCAAACAGCACAGGAAACGTTCCCGTCGGGGGGCGTCGCGCTCCTAGACGCCGCAACGTTCGCGCTGCTGCCTCGCGCCCCACCTCCTCTGGGTGGCGAAGCTGCTGCGGGTTACGCGCAGACGTATAGTCATAATCCCGCTGCATACCTTGCTCATCTTGGGCAATCAGCATGCAGGAGAGTGAGTGACTGCTCCCCTTTTGAGTCCCCAAAAAGCCGTGGCTATTGGCGTATACTCGCACGCCCTCACCGCTTGAGAGCGAGGCACCTTCTGACTGGTGAATACCTGACACCTCACGGCCAGCCTGTTCGCAGCGCAGGGCAAGGTCAATCGCTTCATCGGTTGAGAGTGCCCACGGATAGTGCACCTTCAAGTCTGGCAAATGGGTCGCCATCAGCTCTGCTTCAGCGAGGCCTGCAGCGGGATCTTCCCCGGTATAACGTGCAATAGCCAGCGCCTTTTCAACCGTGGCACGAATGGAGGCACTACTGGCATCCGTTGAGGAAGCGCTACCTTTACGTTTTCCCACATAGAGTGTGACCGCAATACCCTGATCACGAGATAGTTCAACGGTCTCCACTTCACCAAGTCGCACGCTAACGCCCAACCCTTGGTCAACGCTCGCGCCGACTTCGGCGGCATCCGCCCCTAGCTGTTTTGCCAGGGCAAGCGCCTCTGTGGCGCGCTCCGTCAACTGCGCCTGCTGCGCCGTTGCATCAAATGCCTGTGCCATATGGCCTCCTTTTCGCCTGAATCGCATTGGCGAATCAATGTTGTGGTCGCAGCCTGATATAATGCTGCAAACGAATCTAATCTGTGAGTTCTTATATGCCGAAGCAACGCCCCGAGCCTATCGATATCGATGAACAAGAAGAGCGCCCGAGTAAATCTCAGCTAAAGCGTGAAATGCATGCTCTGCAAGCGCTTGGCGAAACATTAATTGCCATGAAGCCTGCCGAGCGGGCGCGCTTTCCTTTATCAGACGATATGCTGAGAGCGATTGAAGAGACTTCTCGCATTCGCTCTCATGAAGGCCGCCGTCGCCATATGCAATACGTTGGCAAACTTATCCGCAAAGAGGACCTAACGGCCATTCAGGGCGTTTTCGATGCCATCGAACAAGAGAAAGAGCAGCGCGATCATGCGTTTCATCGCCTGGAAAAATGGCGTGACCGCCTAGTGGATGAGGGCGACGACGCCGTTGACTTGTTTATGGCAGACTACCCTAACGCCGATCGTCAGGCGCTGCGCCAGCTAGTGCGCAACGCCCGCAAAGAGCGCGAACAGGGCAAGCCCCCCACCAGCTCACGCAAGCTTTTCAAACACCTGCGCGATACGCTAGCGCTGTAAACCAGAGTCTCAAGAAGACTGCGTGCCGCCCACGGTCAGCTCATCCAGTTTCAGGGTGGGTTGGCCAACCCCCACCGGCACACCCTGGCCCTCTTTACCGCAAACGCCAATCCCGGTATCCATCGCCATGTCGTGGCCAATCATCGATACCCGGCCCATGGCCTCAGGCCCGTTACCAATCAGCGTTGCACCTTTCACCGGCGCGGTAATTTTACCGTCTTCAATCATGTAGGCTTCGCTCGCCGAAAACACGAATTTTCCCGAGGTAATATCCACCTGCCCTCCGCCAAAACTCACGGCGTAGATTCCCCGCTTAACGCTTTTAATGATATCGGCAGGGTCATCTTGACCAGCCAACATCACCGTATTGGTCATACGCGGCATCGGCAGATGAGCGAACGACTCACGGCGGGCGTTGCCGGTAGGTGCCATCTTCATCAATCGCGCGTTTAACTTATCCTGCATATAGCCAGTTAAAATGCCATCTTCAATCAGCGGCGTATATTGGCCGGGCGTGCCTTCGTCATCCACGCTCAACGCGCCGCGACTATCAGCAACAGTGGCATCGTCAACCACTGTGACTCCCTTGGCGGCAACCTGCTGCCCCATTCGCCCTGCAAAGGCAGAACTGCCTTTACGGTTAAAGTCACCTTCCAAGCCATGGCCTACCGCTTCGTGCAGCAGAATGCCCGGCCAACCGGCGCCTAACACCACTGGCATCTGCCCCGCTGGCGCATCAATGGCTTCAAGATTGACCAGCGCTTGGCGCACCGCCTCTTTGGCATAGCGTTCGGCAACGCCCTCATCCCGCAGACGCGACATGGAGTAACGACCACCGCCGCCAGCGCTGCCGCGCTCACGGCGGCCATCTTTCGCCGCAATAACACTGACGTTAAAACGCACCAGTGGGCGAATATCCGCCGCTAGGGTGCCGTCACTGGCGCGTACTAAAACCACCTCATAGGTGCCCGACAGCGACGCACTGACCTGGCTAATGCTCGGGTCGGCCGCTCTGGCCACGCGGTCTGCCTCTTTCAGCATGGCCACTTTGTCTTCTGCCGAAAGGCCCGCCAGTGGGTCGATACCTGCATAGTACGACGCCACGCTGACTGGCATCACTTTCTGCCCTGGCAACTGTTTGCCGCTGCGGACAATGCCAGAGGCGGTACGGCCTGTATCCATTAGTGCATCAGCGGTAATTTGGTTGGAGTACGCAAACCCGGTTTTCTCACCTGCCAACGAGCGCACGCCAACGCCGCCATCAATGTTATAGCTGGCCTCTTTAACTTCGCCATCTTCCAGCACCCAACCCTCTTGCCAGGTGCGCTGAAAGTAGAGGTCGGCATAATCAATCCCCGCTCCCATGGCGTAGCCAAGGCCAGCATCCAGAGCGTTCAAATCGAGGCCACCTGGCGTTAGCAAAATGGAAACAGCGGACTCTATATCGCTTTTATGTGCGGTCATTGGGGGCCTTCTAAAGTCACTTGCGGCGAGGTCCAAGGGCCTCGCACGCGATAATAAATAGTGGTTGCTTGATCCAGCGCATCGCCAAAAATTTGGTCGGCAAGAAACAGTGCACCGCCCACAATGGGCGCTCCGACAGCAATGGCGGCGATGGGTAAACTTTGGCTAACCGGCAGTGTGACGCCTAGGCGCTGGTCAAGTTCACGCTGTAAGAGGTTAACACTTCCTGTTAGCGTCAGCGTGGTGGCGGGTGCATCAATTTGCAGGGGGCCACGAAGCAACAGCTGCCCTCCAGCTACATCGGCAGTGCCATGCACACGGTCAAAGGCCGTTCCCTGACCGGTTAGGTCAGAAAAATCGAACCGTAGACGGCGCAGAATGTTATCAAAGTTGAGCAAGCCCACTAAGCGGGCAGGCGTCGATTCAAGCGTCACAAAACGGCCGTCGCGTATATCAGCACTCATTTCACCACCGGCCCGGCTTAAATCAAGCTGCCAGGGGGCTCCCGGCCAAGTAAGCTCAGCAGCAAGGTCGGTGGTGCGGCTACGCATGGCTACCGGTTGGTTAAGTCGCTCCAGCGCCGTCCCCACATCGCCACCCTGTATGGAGATATCCGCTCGTGTACGGCTATTCACCGCATTGCCTTCCCAAACCAACTCGCCGCGTGCAGAAAGCTGTCCGAGGGTTAAACCAACTGGTGAGAGCGAAAAACGACGATCATCGGTTTGCCAGTAGGCGGTTAATGGGCCAAAGCGAGTGCCACCAACGCTAATATCCGCTAGCCGTAGCCTGCCGTTGGGCATTTCAGCTAGCCAGTCGGGAATAGCAACGGGGGCTACATACTGTGTTTCAATTGCATCAACCCAAGAGTCGGGGGCTGCGACAGTGGCATCATGCTCTTTGGCGGGCAGGTCCAGTAAACGATCTAGGACTAGCATGCTAATTGCAACATCAAGCGGCCGCTCACTGGTGGGTTGGTAATCTAGGCGCCCAGACAACATATCGCCGCTAAGTTGAAGTGCTGCGCGCTGGCCGGTGAGTGTCCCTGAGGCGTTAAAAGCGCCAAAGCACTCGTCACGAAAGCGTAAACAGCCAGCACGTAGCAGTACTTCAAGCGGCGTGCTCTCGCCACTAGAAGCAGATGCCAAGGCGCCTCCCGACAATATCGGCGACAGCACAGCGTGCCATGCCATGGGGTCTAACGTATCGAGCCCTGCTTCAAGGCGCCAGCCAGGCTGGCTGGGCCAATTCGGTCGCTGCACTGCATTGCCGAGCACCACTTCGGCCGCTAGTGCACCACTATTCAACGTTTGGAATCTCGCGGCTGCCTTATCGGCCAATTGCGTCGATACTCGCCCGCTTTCAAACTCCGCGCGTAGCTGCCATGGCCACGGTTGATCGCTAGTCTTGGCAAACGGCTCGGGTAGCGCGCTGGTGATGCCAAGCAGGCGGCTCTCTAAGGTTAACACTGGACGAGCCGCAAGAGAGACCTCACCCTGCCACTGGGTGCGGCCACTCATCATTTGGCGAGCCTGCTCTGCAGGCAGTCCTGCCAGCGACCACAGCGCAGACGACTCCACGCTGCCCTGCAAGGCAACACGCTGATCAGCCATCAGCTCTGCGCGAATATCACCGCCCTGCCACTGGCTGCTTAGCTCTCCTAACAGCGCATGCGCCTCACCCACCTGCTGCCAGCTGAGCCCACCCTCCAGATCACGCAGGGTTATTGGTAGTGACGCGAAGCGCACAGCCGATAGTGCTGGCCGCGCATTAATCTCTAGCTGGAGCGACTCCTCGTTATCCAGCGGCAATACAAGGGCGATATCCCCTTCGACGGTACCATCAACGGTAATATCGCTAAGTGGTAACGTGTCCATATCCGGCATGGCCTGAACAAAGTTCAGCAAGGATGCACCATCACCCTGAAGACTGCCTGATAGCTGAAGCGGCTGCTCTTTCTCCATACGTATCGTGCCTTGGGATACTTCAACGCCGTGGCTTTGGGCGTGCTCTACCTGGGCTTGAAGCACTCCTCCTTGCCATAGCAAGCGCCCCTCGACATCTTCCAAACGCGGCCACTCCGGGGCAATCGGCAAGTGGCCTTGAGTGACCTCCAGTGCGAGCGTTGCCGAGAGTTGATCTGATGAAGCCGCAGGTCCCAGGGGCTGACTAAGCTTCAGCGAACCTTGCGGCACTAAGCCACCAATATCGCTCTCCAACCACTCCCTCAGCTTCGGCTCAAATGCTTTCATGGGCAGCCACTGGGAGAGCGGGCGGGAGATCGCATCTACATCGGCAAACGCAATATCCAACCCAAATTGACCGCTTTGCTGCCCCGCGATCAAGCCGAACCCACCGCTTACCTGGGCGCCATCCCAGTCCACATTAAGGTCACGGCCGCTAATCATGGTGTTAGGACCATCATACACCCACTCCACCACCCCTTCGGCGTGACTTAGCTGCATAGGCACATCGAAGAGTTCTGGAAAATAGAGCGTACTATCGCCTGCGCTATTAAAGGTCACTCGGCCACGCAGGTCGCGAGCCTGCACCCAAGCGTCCAGCGGACCGCCTCCTGGCGCTTGCTGCCAGGGGAGTACAGCCACATTAGTAAGTGCAGCATCCACGCCCCAACGCCCCTCACTCTGCCCCAGGCGCAGCCCCTGCACCTGCCCTCGGGGCGAGAGCGTTTGCAATACCCGGGTGAGTGACTCAGGCAACAGCGCATACTCCCGCCAAGCCGCTAGCGAGGCGAGCTCAAACGCACTGGTTCGCAACTCCCACTGCCCCGGCTGGTGTGACAGATACCAGTGGTGTGGCAGCGCGGGGCCATCACCAACGCCTTCAGGCTGGGCCCACTCTACGGTTTCTGCATTGCCACTTAGCCACGCCTCACCGCCTTCGCTGTCGCGCAGCCACTGCCCACTGGCCTGAATGTTTCGCAGCACAGCGTACTCCACATCTTTACGTAGCGTCAGCTCGGGCACATCTAGTGCAAGCCGCGCATCAGCTAGCGCGCCTTCTTGCCAACGCCCCCATAGCTGCACATGACCGCCCACCTGTTCGAGAAAAGGCATGCGATCTGGCCGAAACAGTGCCGCCAGCACCACCAGATGATCCAACTGCATATCGAGCTGAAGCGCAGCAGAAAAGTCCCTAAAGCCTTGCTGACCGGGCTGCATTTCGGCACGCATGGTAATGGCGGGCAGCTCTGATGCCAGCACATCAGGCGCCTCGACAATATTCAGGGAGCCCTCTAATCGTGTGCGGCGATGATCGCCATTCAGAAGCAGCGAAGGTGCATGAAGCATCACAGTCTGCTGCTGGCCATGCAGCATGATGCGGCTGTTATCCACCCAAAGGCGCTGGCGCAGCAGCAGTCCAGCCCAGGCATCCAAGGATTCAAGGTCCACCTCTGGTTGTGGTGCTACCCCCAGCGGCAGCTTGGCCGGTGAAGGCCAGCCCCAGGCGATGTCAGGCTGCTGGTAGAGATGGAATTCGAGCCCAGACATACGCGCATCGCTGAAGATAGGCGCTAAGTGGCGCAACGTGGCCCAGGCATCCAAACGCAGCGACAAGCGATCAAGCCCTATCAGGGCCTGACCATCCGGCGTTTGCGCATGAAGGTCTTCAAGCTCCAGGTGCAGGACGTTGCGCTCCAGAGAGAGCGCTAGATGGTCGATGCTCACCGGCACGCCAATACGTGCCTCTAAAAGCGCCTCCAAGCGGGGGGACAATGCATCCACTTGGCTAGCAAAGAGACGCAGCGCTAACAGCAGTACCGCCAGCGTACCCAGCACAACGGCCACCCCTACTAGACAGCCACGAAAAAAAGAGCGTGGTGCCATCATTACATCAGTACGATGTCGTACTGCTCTTGGGAGTAGTGCTGCTCAACCTGAAAACGGATCGTTTTATTAATAAACGTTTCCAGGTCAGCGACCGCGGCAGACTCCTCATCAAGCAGCCTGTCCACTACTGGCTGGGATGCCAGCACCATATACGTTTCCGCACTATAAGCCCGCTCTTCACGCAGGATCTCACGGAAGATTTCGTAGCAGACCGTTTCAGGGGTTTTCAACGTGCCGCGACCACCACAGGTGGGACACGCTTCGCATAGTGTTTGTTCAAGGCTTTCCCGCGTGCGTTTACGGGTAAGCTGCACTAAACCAAGTTCGGTGACCCCGGTACATTTGGTTTTAGCATGGTCCCGCTCAAGCGCTTTTTCCAGCACGCGCAGCACTTGCCGCTGGTGCTCTACATCCACCATATCGATAAAGTCGATAATGATGATGCCACCTAAATTACGCAGCCTAAGCTGGCGGGCAATGGCAGTGGCGGCTTCCAGATTCGTCTTGAAAATAGTCTCTTCAAGGTTACGATGCCCCACATACCCACCGGTATTCACATCGATGGTAGTCATGGCCTCGGTGGGGTCAATTACCAAGTATCCTCCGGACTTGAGCTGCACCTTGCGACCTAGCGCTTTTTGAATCTCGTCTTCGACACTATAAAGGTCGAAGATGGGGCGTTCGCCGGGGTAGTACTCGATGCGATCAACAGCATCGGGCATAAACTCTTCAGCAAACTCGACCAGCTTGACGAAGTTCTCCCGGGAATCAATGCGTACTTTCTCGATATCATCCCGCATCACATCCCGCAGGGTGCGCATAAACAACGGCAAGTCATCGTAGATGACGTTGGGAGGGGCGGCGGTGATTTTGCGCTCGCTGACCTTGCGCCAAATACGTAGCAAGAAGTACATGTCGCTGGCCAGCTCTTCATCGCCTACGCCTTCGGCCGCCGTACGCACGATAAAGCCACCCGTGACCTCAATGGTTTGCTCTTCGATACTTTTATCCAGCAGCGCTTTCAAGCGCTCCCGCTCGCGCTCATCTTCAATGCGCTGCGATACCCCGTGATGAGGCGAGTCAGGCATATAGACCAGATAGCGAGAGGGAATCGAAAGATGGGTAGTCAGCCGCGCCCCTTTGGTACCGATAGGATCTTTGGTGACTTGCACCACCAGCGCCTGACCTTCGTGTAGAAGCTGCCCGATGGTCTGCTGCTCGTCATTGGGCGTACCGGGTGGCATGACCTCATGGGCATGAATAAACGCTGCGCGCTCTAAGCCAATATCAACAAAGGCAGCCTGCATGCCAGGCAGTACGCGCACCACTTTGCCTTTGTAGATATTGCCTACGATACCGCGCCTGCGAGAGCGCTCTATTAGCGCCTCTTGCAATACGCCGTTTTCCACCAGCGCAACGCGGGTCTCCATTGGCGTTAAATTTATGAGGACTTCACCGCTCATGCAAAATTCCTTATTGGATGTCCTATTCCTTGCCAGCGCAGCGGGCGATGAGTCGGTGGTTACGAGGGATAACGGCCCGCCCAAACGGGAACCCCTTGCTGGCGTAGCAAGCGCGTTGTTTCAAATAGTGGCAGCCCCACCACAGCAGAGTGACTGCCCTGAATTTGTTCAATAAAAATGGCGGCTAAGCCTTGAATAGCATACCCACCCGCTTTATCGGCGGGTTCGCCCGTCAGCCAGTAGCAGGCGATCTCTTTTGCTGTTAACTCGCGCATGGTGACGTCCGTGGCCACACAACAGGAGGGTATACCTAGCGGCCCGCTTACCGCTACTGCCGTGAGTACCTGATGCGTGCGCCCAGAGAGCATTCTCAACATCTCAGCCGCGTGCTGTTGATTATTAGGCTTACCTAAAATGGTGCTATCAATAACCACCGCGGTATCCGACCCCAGCACGGGCAGCGCGGTTTTGCCCACCGCCGCCTGCGCTTTTGCCACCGCCAGCCGTTCTACATAGGCCGTGGGAGACTCTGCCTCAAGCGGCGTTTCATCAATATCGCTTGGCAAGACACTGACCGGCACACCGATAGAGGCCAACAGTGCCTGGCGGCGTGGTGATGCCGAGGCCAAACAGAGCACGGGGGTGTGGTTATCGTCACGCATTGGCCATTCGCCGCTCAATCGCTTTAAACATTGTGGAGAGCCACGGCCAGAGGAATGCGCTGACCAGCGATGGGATCAAGAAAGAGAGATGTATGGAAAAAACACCCGTCAGCGTTCTTAGCCACTGCTCTATCAGCTGAGCCAACCCTAACAGCACCAGCACCAATACCGACTGTTGTACCAGCGAATAAGCACGAAAACGGGGATACACTAGCGCGGCTAAAAACGTAAGAATCGAAAAAATCAGTGCATGCTGTCCAAGCGCTGTCCCCTCAATAAGATCCATCAAGAGGCCAAATACAAAGCCGTGAAAAACCCCAACTCGATCCGGCGCTTGCATACACCAATAAATCAACATTAGCCCAATCCACTCCGGGCGAAAAACCTGCCAACCATCGGCCAGGGGCATTACCTGTAAGCAGAGCGCAAAAATAAGGCTCAGCCAGACCACCACCAGTGGCACTACCGGCGCACGCGCCATTAGCGTTCCTCCTGCATGGCCGGGGAAGCTGGCTGCCCAAGCCGCTGGGCGGCATGGAGCGCATCGGCTGAAATATCCATGGACTCATCCCAAATAGAAGCATCCAACTCTTCGCGGGGTGGTGGAAAGAGCAGCAGGAAGTGGCGTGAACGCTGAAGCTGAGCCGAAGGTTCAGCAACAACCCGGGCAAATGGCTGGCCAGGGTCGTGATACACCTCGGTCACTCGCGCAACGGGGTAGCCCGGCGGAAAACGCCCTGCCAAACCAGAG
The DNA here is from genome assembly GCF_900110265.1 of Vreelandella aquamarina. GTDB lineage: Bacteria > Pseudomonadota > Gammaproteobacteria > Pseudomonadales > Halomonadaceae > Vreelandella > Vreelandella aquamarina. Next base: position 29,324 of record NZ_FODB01000032.1, read on the forward strand.
GTGGTCAGTAAGTCACCTTCGCGAATATCCGCCGTATCCGGCACATGGAGAACGTTCACACTGCCGTAACGGCCAGTACCCTGAACAATAAAACGCAGCCCATTGCGGTTAACCTGCACTGGTAGAGCATGGCTTGCATCGGCTAACAGCAACACACGGCTAGAGTAGGCTGAAACAGCAGCCACCTGACCAACCAAACCCGATGCATCAATCACCGGCTGACCGACATAGGCACCGTTGCGGTGCCCACGATCCACCACCATTTGATGGCTAAACGGATCATTATCCAGCGAGAGTAGCTCCGCCGTGATATAGGGAATATCGCGCCGCTCGGCAGCGCCAAGCAAGTTGCGTAGCTCGGCGTTCTCAGCCGTCAGGTTAGCCAAGCGCTGCCCGCGGTGAGAGAGCGTCAAGATTTGCTCACGCAAGTGGCGGTTTTCATCCACCAGCGCCTGCTGGTCGGCGAGTGCTAGCGCGCCCCAATTCAGCAGATCACTAGGCACACTGACTACCCACTGGATGGGAGCGACAATCGTGGTCATTTGGGCGCGCACATCTTCCATGCGAGTAAAACGATGGTCGACAAACATCAACGCGCTTGCCGCCAGCACACAGAAGAATAGCCGGTAACCGGGTAGCGGCCCGTGTGAGAACAGCGGTTTAATAGGCAATCCCCCGCGTTAAACCGCTGCGATCAATCGCTCGACAGCAACTCAAAGGTGTGCCGGTCGATCATTTCCAGCGCCTTGCCGCCGCCACGCGCAACACAGGTCAGCGGATCTTCTGCCACGATAACCGGCAGGCCAGTTTCTTCGGCGATCAGCTTATCCAAGTCACGCAACAGCGCACCGCCACCGGTGAGCACCAGGCCGCGCTCGGCGATATCGGACGCAAGCTCAGGCGGAGACTGCTCAAGCGCACTCTTCACGGCAGCCACGATGGAGCCCAGCGTCTCTTGCAGCGCTTCGAGAATCTCGTGAGAATTCAGTGTAAAGCTGCGCGGAATGCCTTCTGCGAGGTTGCGGCCGCGCACGTCGATCTCGCGCAGCTCGCCACCGGGGTAGGCGCAGCCAATCTCTTCTTTGATGCGCTCGGCAGTGGCTTCACCAATCAAGCTGCCGTAGTGGCGGCGCACGTACGCGGTGATCGCCTCATCAAAACGGTCACCGCCTACGCGGATCGATTCTGAGTACACCACGCCATTGAGCGAAATAATCGCAATTTCCGTGGTACCACCACCGATATCCACGACCATCGAGCCCTGCGCTTCTTCTACCGGTAGCCCAGCACCTATCGCGGCTGCCATCGGCTCTTCGATCAGGAATACTTCTCGGGCACCCGCGCCTTCTGCTGACTCGCGAATTGCCCGACGCTCGACCTGAGTCGACATACAGGGCACGCACACCAGAACCCTAGGACTTGGCGTGAGGAAAGTGCTCTGGTGCACTTTACGAATAAAGTGCTGAAGCATCTGCTCGGTAACGGTGAAATCGGCGATAACGCCGTCTTTCATCGGGCGAATAGCCGTAATATTGCCAGGCGTGCGGCCGAGCATGCGTTTAGCGTCAGCACCTACCGAGGCCACGCTGCGCATATTGCCAGACTGGCGGATGGCGACTACGGACGGTTCATCGAGCACGATGCCACGACCGCGTACATAAATCAGTGTGTTGGCCGTACCCAAGTCGATCGATAGATCGCTGGAAAACAGCCCCCTCAAACGTTTGAACATGGATGTTGTTACCTAGTGCAGACCGGGAACCCTGTGCGGATGCAAACGGTATCACCGCAACCCCTTGGCAGCAAGCACGAGTCGTGCCGAACACTGCCCGTCAGGGCCATTATGTGGTACCTTTTGCGGCTATTTTCCACGTCTGCTCCGTCAGACGAATTTAAGATGACCGTATGTATACCGCTTAAAGCGAAATATGTTCCATCACGATTGCGAGGAAACCTCGATCATGGCGCTTGAAGAATCTCATGTGCGCCGGGCTGCACACTTGGCCCGACTCGCCGTTAGCGATGACCAAGCCAGTGGCTTTGTCGACGATCTCAGCCGCATTCTGGACATGGTCGACCAGCTCCAGAGCCTGGATACCGAAGGCGTCGCGCCACTGGCCCACCCGCTGGATGCCACGCAGCGCCTGCGCGCCGATGAAGTCACGGAAACGAACCAGCGCGACACGTTCCAGCGCTGTGCCCCGGCAGTGGAAAACGGTCTTTATCTGGTGCCGCGTGTGGTCGAGTAACCCACGCCCACCGCTCGTTTCCGCTTATTCTATTCGCCCCTGAACGGAGCTTCCGGGTCATGCATGATAAAACCGTAACGCAGCTCGCCGCCGCCCTAGCCAGCGGCGAACTCTCCAGCCGAGAGCTGACTTCCCACTTTTTGCAGCGCATTGAGAAAGCCGACGGTCAGCTCAATAGCTTTATTACCGTGACCGCCGAACAGGCGCTAAGCCAGGCCGAAGCCGCCGATAAAGCGCGTGCTGACGGCAAAGCAGGCAAACTCACTGGCATTCCGCTAGCGCTAAAAGATATTTTTTGTACGCAAGGCGTCAAAACCAGCTGCGGCTCCAAAATGCTCGATAACTTTCTCGCGCCTTACGACGCCACCGTGGTAGAGAAACTCAGCGCTGCGGGCACCATTAGCCTGGGTAAAACCAATATGGACGAGTTCGCCATGGGCTCCTCCAACGAAAACAGCCACTACGGCGCGGTCAAGAACCCCTGGGACCTCGCTGCCGTTCCCGGCGGTAGCTCCGGTGGCAGCGCGGCGGCAGTGGCAGCAGGGCTTGTGCCTGCAGCCATGGGTACCGATACCGGTGGTTCCATTCGCCAGCCAGCGGCGTTCTGCGGCATTACCGGCCTGAAGCCCACCTACGGGCGGGTTTCCCGTTACGGCATGATCGCCTACGCCTCCAGCCTCGACCAGGCAGGCCCCATGGCACGCACTGCCGAAGATTGTGCGCACCTGATGAACGTGATTGCCGGTCACGATGTACGCGACTCCACCAGCGTCGCCCGTGGCGTGCCGGACTACACCGAGACGCTCAACGCCCCGCTCTCCGGGCTTAAGATCGGCCTGCCGAAAGAGTACTTTGGCGACGGTTTAGACCCAGAAGTAGAAAAGGCTGTGCGTGAAGCGGTGAAGGTGTATGAGTCGCTGGGTGCCACAGTGCGCGAAGTCAGCCTCCCGCATACCCACTACGCAATTCCCGCTTACTACGTCATTGCTCCCGCCGAGGCGTCGTCTAACCTTTCGCGCTACGATGGTGTTCGCTTTGGCCACCGCTGCGATGCTCCTACGGACCTGATTGATCTCTATACCCGCTCGCGGGCGGAAGGCTTCGGTGAAGAGGTGAAGCGCCGCATTCTGATCGGCACCCACACGCTATCGGAAGGCTTCTTCGACGCCTACTACACCAAAGCGCAGAAGGTTCGCCGCCTGATTCGCCAGGACTTCCTCGACGCCTTTGAAGATGTCGATGTACTGATGGGCCCAGCCTCCCCCACGCCTGCCTTCGACCTGGGCGCGAAGAAAGACCCGGTCTCCATGTACCTGCAAGATATCTACACCATCGCCGTTAACCTGGCGGGTATTCCTGGCATCAGCGTTCCCGCAGGCTTTGCGGGCGGTCGCCCGGTAGGCTTACAGATATTGGGCACCCACTTTGCCGAAGCGCAGCTGCTCAACGTGGCCCACCAGTTCCAACAAGCGACCGACTGGCACCTTCAACTGCCCGCCTTTGCCGAGGAGAACGCCTAATGCAATGGGAAACCGTGATTGGGCTGGAAGTTCACGTTCAGCTCGCAACGCGCTCTAAGATTTTTTCCGGTGCCTCCACCGCGTTTGGTGCCGAGCCGAACACCCAGGCCTGCGCCGTTGATTTGGGCCTGCCGGGCGTCCTGCCAGTACTGAATGAGCAGGCCGTCGCCATGGCCGTGCAGTTTGGCCTCGCCGTCCACGCTGAGATTCCTGAAGTCTCGGTGTTTGACCGCAAAAACTACTTCTACCCGGATCTTCCCAAGGGTTACCAAACCAGCCAGATGTATCATCCCATTGTGGGTGCTGGCGACGTTGAGATTACCCTGGATGACAACACCACCAAACGGATTCGCATCCACCACGCCCACCTGGAAGAGGACGCCGGCAAGTCGCTGCACGAAGACTTCCACGGTATGACCGGCATCGACTTGAACCGGGCAGGCACGCCGCTGTTAGAGATCGTTTCAGAGCCAGATATGCGCAGTGCGAAAGAAGCGGCCGCCTATCTCAAAGCGATTCACTCCATCGTCACCTATCTGGGCATTTCCGACGGCAACATGGCCGAAGGCTCGATGCGTTGCGACGTCAACGTGTCGGTACGCCCTAAAGGGCAAGAAGCGTTTGGGACTCGTGCAGAAATTAAAAACGTCAACTCGTTCCGCTTTGTGGAGCGCGCCATTGCGTTTGAAGTCGAACGTCAGATTGAACTGATTGAAGACGGCGGCAAAGTAGTGCAAGAGACCCGCCTGTTTGATCCAGAGCGCGACGAAACCCGCAGCATGCGCACCAAGGAAGAGGCGAACGACTACCGCTACTTCCCCTGCCCCGACCTGCTGCCGGTGGTGCTGGATCAAGCCTACCTGGATCACCTGCGCAACCAACTGCCGGAGCTGCCCGCCGATAAGCGTGCCCGCTTCCAGAATGAGCTAGGCCTGTCGGCTTACGACGCTAACGTGCTATCAGCCAGTCGTGAAATGGCGGAGTTTTTCGAGGAAGTACACCGGGTATGTGGCGACGCCAAGCAGGCGGCCAACTGGGTACAGGGCGAACTTTCCGGCGCGCTGAACCGCGAGAATCTGAGCATCCAAAATAGCCCAGTGTCAGCCCAACAGCTTGGCGAACTCATCAGACGTGTGCTGGATGACACCATTAACGGTAAAGCCGCTAAGCAAGTGTTCCAAGCGCTATGGAATGGCCAGGGCGAGAGCGCGGATGCCGTCATCGAGGCAAAAGGCTTAAAGCAGGTGACCGACACCGGCGCGATTGAAGCGATGATCGATCAAGTCATTGCCGAAAGTCCGGCCCAGGTGGCGCAGTACCGTGATTCCGAGCCCGAGAAGCGTGGCAAGATGATTGGCTACTTTGTGGGTCAGGTGATGAAGGCATCACGCGGCACGGCTAACCCGCAACAGGTCAACGGCTTGCTGAAAGAGAAGCTGGATGCGCTGCTATAGAAAACGCGCATAGGTGCGGTGATAGACCACAAGCGGCTGCTTCGGCAGCCGCTTTTTTATGGCTGATTTTTATGACTCAGTTTTATGATTAGGACAGCTGGCTAGGCTGGGTAAAGCGCTTAAGCTGCGCGCAGCCCGCCGCCCAGACGTCAGCCTCTAGCTCGGCAATGGCCGCCGTGGGGAAGCCAACGCCCTGGCTTGGCGTGCCTTCGACCAACAACCCAGCCAAGTCGCCCACCAAGGGCATGTGGCTGACCAGCATAATCGGCGCGTCATCACGATGAGTGAGCAACCACTCGCTCACATCGCTCGGCGGGTCTTCCGGGGTAATAAACGACAGCGTGTTAAGCGGCGCGCCCAAGGCATCGCTAATCCGCTGGGCGGTTTGCTGAGCGCGCACATAGGGGCTTGCGTAGAGCATTGGCAGCGTCAGCTCGCCCTGCTCAACGCGCGATGCCAGCCAGCGAGCCATGGTCTCGGCCTCGCGCTCGCCGCGGGGCGTGAGTGGTCGGGCGTGGTCAGGAAAACCTGGGGCGGCTTCGCCATGGCGCATAATCAATACGCTGCAACTACCTTGCTGTCGGTGGCTATTCATGGGAACCTCCGCTGCCTTGCTGATCCTGATGAGCCTGCTCGCGATGCGCCTGCTGAACCGCTTCCCGGGGCAGGATAAATTCCACATCGCTGCTCTGCTCTCCCATCATGAGCGTACTCGCCATTTCTTGTGCGGGCACCCCATCGAAGAGCACACGATTCAATCCTTCGGCCAACGGCATATAAACCCCCATCTCGCGCGCTTTTGCGCAGACCAGCTTGACGGTATTGACGCCTTCCGCCACTTGGCCAAGCGCAGCCACCGCTTCCTCTAACGACAGCCCCGTACCCAGTGCATGGCCCACGCGGTAATTGCGCGACAAGTTAGACGAGCAAGTGACGATCAGGTCGCCCACGCCTGCCAAACCAAGAAACGTCATGGGGTTGGCCCCCTGGGCAACGGCGAAACGGCTCATCTCGGCCAGCGCTCGGGTCATCAGCATGCTGCGGGTGTTCTCCCCCATCCCCAGCGCCGCGGCCATGCCCGCTGCAATGGCGTAAATATTCTTTAATGCGCCCCCCAGCTCCACGCCGTGACGATCATTACTGGCGTATACGCGGAAATAGCGACAGCCCAGCACTTGCTGTACTCGAGTGCGCGTTAGCGCATCCGCACTGGCGATCACCGTGGCGGTCAACTGCTTGTCAGCAATCTCGGAGGCCAAATTAGGCCCTGCAATGACGCCAATATGGGGGAAGCCGGTCTCCTGCTCCAGCACTTGGCTCATCAGTAAAAAGCCATCTTGCTCAATCCCTTTGGTGGTGCTGACCAGGATTTGTTCGGGCGAGAGCCAGGGCTTGGCCGCTTGCACCACGCTGCGAAACGCTTTCGACGGGATGGCAATCAGCACCAGTTCGGCACCCGTCAGCACCGATTTCAAGTCGGTCGATGCGGTGACGGCAGGGTTGATCGCATAGTCGGGAAGATAGCGGCCGTTGCGGTGCTCTCGGTTGATCTGCGCGACCAGCGCCTCGTCGCGCAACCATTGACGCACGTTAGCGCCATTGTCGGCGGCGATACTGGCCAGCGCGGTACCAAAACTCCCGCCCCCCAGCACCGCGACGTTACTTTGCTGCTCTGCCATAGCCATGTCCTGAGTTCTTTTACGTAACGGTGGGCCTCAACCCCCATTTTGATAAGCACTATCTTAACAAAACAAGCGGCCCGCTTGGTTGACCAAGCGGGCCGCGACTAGCGAGCTTAGGGCATTAAGCCGTCAACACACTATTGAGGCGCTTCACGTAGGCAGCCGGGTCGTCCAGATGGCCGCCCTCGGCAATGATCGCCTGATCCAGAAGGATGTGGGCTAACTGGCCAAATAGATCACCCTCTGCATTTTCCAAACGGGCCACTAGGGCATGGTTGGGGTTGAGCTCCAGAATGGGCTTCACCTCCGGCAGCTTCTGGCCTGCGGCTTCCATAATGCGGCGCATTTGGTAGCCCATCTCGTGCTCGGGCAGTACCACACAGGCGGGTGAATCGGTCAGGCGGTGGGTGATTTTCACCTCTTGAACGCCATCGCTCAGCGCTTCTTTGACGCGCTTTACGAGATCTTCCTTCGCCTTGGCCGTCTCTTCCTGGGCTTTTTTCTCGGCTTCGTCTTCGACATCGCCCAGGTCCAGCTCGCCTTTGGCCACGTCGGCGAAAGGCTTGCCATCGAACTCGGTCAGGTGGCTCATCAGCCACTCATCGATACGATCGGAGAGGAGCAGCACCTCGATACCTTTCTTGCGGAAAATCTCCAGGTGCGGGCTGTTCTTCGCGGCATTGAAGCTATCCGCCACCACGTAGTAGATCTTCTTCTGACCTTCCTTCATGCGCTCGACGTATTCGGCCAGAGAATGCTCCTGGGCGGACGTGTCGGTATGCGTGGAAGCAAAGCGCAGCAGACCGGCGATTTTTTCGCGGTTAGCGAAGTCTTCACCTGGGCCCTCTTTCAGCACACTGCCAAAGGTGTTCCAGAACGTTTGATACTGCTCGCTATCTTTGGACAGTTTCTTGAGCATGTCCAGCGCACGCTTGGTCAAGGCACCCTTGATCTTGTCGACCTTGGGGTCCTGCTGCAGCAGCTCACGAGAGACGTTCAGCGACAAATCGCGCGTATCCAACACACCCTTGATGAAACGCAGGTAGAGGGGCAGGAACTGCTCGGCATCATCCATGATGAAGACACGTTGCACGTAAAGCTTCACACCGCGCGAGCCATCACGGTCGAACATGTCGAACGGTGCGCGGCCCGGCACGTAGAGCAGGCTGGTGTACTCGAGCTTACCCTCGACTTTGTTGTGACTCCAGGTAAGCGGATCACTGAAGTCGTGGGCAACGTGCTTGTAGAACGCCTTATACTCGTCGTCGCTGATCTCGCTCTTCGGGCGCGCCCACAGCGCGGTAGCTTCGTTGACGGTTTCCCACGTCGTCACTTCGCTACCTTCGATCTCGTTACCGTCGTCATCCTTGGCGATTTCGACCTTGGGCATACGCACCGGCACTTCGATGTGGTCAGAGTACTTGCGCACCAAGCTTTGCAGGCGGTAGTCGTCGGCGAACTCTTTTGCATCGTCTTTTAAATGCAGGGTGATTTCCGTGCCGTGAGCGTCACGCTCGATGTCGGCAACAGTAAACTCGCCTTCGCCTTTGGAGCGCCACTCGACGCCTTCAGATGCGGCGGTGCCCGCTTTACGAGTACGTACGACCACTTCGTCGGCCACGATGAAGGCCGAATAGAAACCAACCCCGAACTGACCGATCAGCTTGGCGTCTTTTTGCTGCTCGCCGGAGAGCTGCTTCAAAAACTCTGCCGTACCGGAACGCGCGATGGTGCCCAAGTTGGCAATCACATCTTCGCGGTTCATGCCGATACCATTATCGCGCAGCGTGATGGTGTTGGCGTCGCGGTCGTGCTCAATCTCGATACGCAGCTCGCTATCGCCTTCGTATAGGGCGTCGTTATCGAGTGCGGCATAGCGTAACTTGTCACAGGCATCAGCGGCGTTGGAAATCAGCTCGCGTAGAAAAATCTCCCGATTCGAGTACAGGGAGTGGATCATTAGATTCAGGAGCTGTTTGACTTCCGTCTGAAAGCCAAGAGTTTCTTCATGGGTCGCAGTCGTCATGCGCTTAGCCCTCATTGATCACGTGTTGCTTGACGCCTCTGCCCATAGGCAGAGGCGGAAAAGGTAGTGAACTCAATATGGGGATAAGCGAAGGGATTTCAAGAAGGTGTGCGTGAAGAAGCGGTGGCTGCCTCAGTAGCCGATTTCCAAGCGCGATAGTCGGCCAACTGCGTATCGACGCGGTTTAGTAACCAGCCTACGATCAATACGTCATCGACCACTCCTAGCAGCACCAAAAAGTCGGGGATCAGGTCGAATGGCATGACCAGGTAGGCCAACGCCAGCGCCATGGTGCCAAACGCAGACCAGGGAATCGGCCTGAAATCTCCTTTCAGCACATCGCGGGTCATGGGTAAAAATAGCTTGAGCGCACGGGCGATACGTTTAACGGCCCATACGCGTGTTTTCAATCGACGAAACAATCCCCAAACGGATAATCGTGCCATCGTTATCGAATCCTCTTAGTGTCACGATTGTCAGAACCTTATCTGTGCGTATAGTTCACTTGTCCGTATAGTTCACTATTGCGCCTTTGACCCTACCAGCGAGCAAGAGGGAGTGCCATGCCGGCTACGCCATTACGTTCTACCCTTCGCACTCTATGCGCAGCAGCCATCATCGGCCTACCGACGGGGAGTTGGGCAGCCACTGATGACGCTATGCGTGATGCGCTCAACGCCGCACGCCAGCAGCAGTGGCAACACATCGATGAGCGCGCCATCGAAGGACACATACTCAGCGGTTATGTCACCTATCACCGCTTACGCAACCAGTTGCCCAACGTGGCCGCCAGTCAAGTGCTGCAGTTCATCGAACAGCATGCCGACTCTCCGCTATCGGAATGGATGCGCGGCCAAGCCATTGCCAAATATGGTCATGCAGGACGTTACGGCGATCTACTCACCGTCGCCGATGGCGAGCCTGCTGGAACGGCACGTCAGTGTTACTACTACATGGCGCTCATCGACCGTGCCCCAGAAGAGTCGCGCCGCGCGGGCTTGGCGCTTTGGCGAGTAGGCAGCTCACAGCCCGATGCCTGTGACCCCCTTTTCAACCGCCTACGGGCCGATGGCACTATCGATGCGACCGCCATCTGGGAACGCAAGATGCTAGCTTGGCAAGCGGGCGAATCGCGCCTGAGTAACTACCTAGGCGGACTACTGAGCAGCGAGTGGCAAACGGCCCTCGACACAGTGGACGCGGTCAGCAACAACACCAGGGCTATCACCAGCGCCCCCACCTGCCTAGGCCCGGAGTGCAGAGCCACGGCGGCTTTCTACCAAGCCGCCATGCAGCGCCTGACCCGAGACGACACGCCTACCGCTTTCGCCGCTTGGCAGCAGCTCTCGCCGCGCTTGAACTTAACGTCGCTAGAGCGCCAAGTGATCGATGAGGAACTGGCGTTCTATGCCCTTGTACGCAATGTACCTGGCACTCTGGGCTGGGTCGATAGTGTGCTGCCCTCTCTAGAGAGCGAACGCGTGCTGGAGCTGCGCGTACGTCGCGCCTTGGCAGACCGCCAGTGGACAGAGGTGATGCACTGGATTGCTGAAATGCCTTCCAGCCAGCAAGAGAGCAGCCGCTGGCAGTACTGGCTGGGGCGTGCCAACGAACAGCTGGGTAATCAGGAAGCTGCTCAGGCGCGCTACCAGCAGGCTGCCCAGGACCGTAGTTTCTATGGCTTTGCCGCCGCTGAGAAAATCGGCCAGCCGTACCGACTCAACCACGAGCGCCACCACTTCGACGAAGCCACCCGCGAGGATATCGCGCGACTGCCCGCCGTACAGCGCACGCAAGCGCTGCTGCGTATTGGCGAAGAGGGCCTGGCCAACAGCGAGTGGCTGCATGCCGTGCGCGAAGCGTCGCCTTACCAGGCTCGTGCCCTCGCCGACTACGCTGCCCATCAGCAGTGGCACGCCCGGCTAGTACAAACCACTATTGCTGGCGAGATGTGGGATGCGTTGGAGTGGCGCTTTCCACCCGCTTACCGCGATGACTTTTTGGCTTGGGGTCATCAAACCGGCGTTGACCCTTATCTGCTGATGGCAATCACTCGCCGAGAAAGCGCCTATAACCCGGTTGCCCTCTCTCCTGCAGGTGCACGTGGCTTAATGCAGTTAATGCCGGGCACTGCCGCGCAGGTGAGCCGCCAGTTGGGGCTTAACGACCCCGGGCCTTATGGCGTACTGGAGCCTGAGCTGAATATTCGCCTGGGTAGCACTTACCTTCGCGACAAGTTAGAACGCTATCAGGGCAACCGCTTAGCGGCGACTGCCGCTTATAACGCTGGCCCTGGCCGAGTTGATCAATGGTTAGGCACTAATAGCATGGAGTCGTTTGATCTGTTCGTGGAAAGCATTCCGTTTCGCGAAACCCGTGACTATGTTCAAGCAGTACTGAGCTATCGAGTCATTTTTGAAAGCTTGGCAAACGGCGGTAGTAGTGAAGGCGTATCGCTGCTCAACGAAACCGAGCAGGCGGTACGTTATGACCGCGCGTTAGTGCAACGCTGATACTCAACGCCAGTCAATCACGCCCGGTTACACCGGGCGCTGTTCTAACGCGAGACGCACGCCAAACACCACCAAAACCGCGCCAGTGGCGGCATTCAAGGTTTGTGCAAAGCGTGCGCTGGCAAGCCACTTACTGGCGCCACCCACCATCAGCACCACGCTGATCTGCCAGATATTAGCAATGACAAAATGTACGCCTGCCAGCCAGAGTGATTTCAGCAGCGCAGGGTCGGTGGGTGCGATAAATTGCGGCAAAAACGCCATATAGAAAATCACGGTTTTAGGATTCAGCACATTCGAAAGAAGCCCCTCTTTGATCGGCTGCCAAAACGGCACTGGCGTGGACTCTTTCATAACACCTTTCACCGGCAGCGGTGTTCCCTGGCGAGCTGCCAGCAGACTAGTGATACCCAGCCAAATCAGATATGCCGCCCCTGCCAGCTTCAGCATATTAAACGCCCAAGTCGACTGCAGCAGAATGAACGAAATCCCTAACGCAGAAACGGTGGCATGCACAAACAAGCCGCAGCAAATCGCTACGCTAGTGGCCACCCCATCCCGAATCCCGCCTCGCGCTGTATTACGGATCACCAAGAGCGTGTCTACCCCTGGGCTTATCGATAGCAGCGTAATTGCCACAACGAAAGGGATAAACTGCGCATCAATAAGATTGAGTTCCATCATGGGCCAGGCTCGCTGAGTGATAAAAAATCGGGTAAGCGGATTAAATGGTTGATCTTACCTTTGCATGAGAGTGAGACAGACCGGCATCTCATCGGATTATCTGGTTGATGCTTCACCTACTGCTGGTGCATGTTTCCTTCGCTAATTCCAGCAAGAACCCCACACGCCTCAACCTCCCGGTCATCGTTGCAACTCGCTCTCAGTGAAACGAGTTGTTTCTCAAGCGCTTGCAGAGCGGTTATCTGCGACCGCACATGAGAGATGTGATCATCGAGCAAGGCGTTGACGGCGGTACAAGGCTGATGAGGGTCGTCCTGATAGCTCTGTAGTTCGTGAATCTCAGCCAGTGACAGGCCCAGGATTCTGCAGCGACGGATGAAGGCCAGCCCCTCACCATGCTTC
>NZ_FODB01000025.1 GCF_900110265.1 Vreelandella aquamarina
CCGAGTCATAGGTGGCACGCTCGATCTTGCGGCTGGAGACCACCCCGGTGGCGTAGCCGTAGATCAGCAGGCTCAGTAGCACCGCCGGGTGATGTGCCTTGGAACCCCGCCCCATGTAACGCCGGGTCAACGTCGAGAGGTCCAGTTGTTCGACAACATCGACAACGAACCGCGCCAGGTGACCATCGGGCAACCACTCGTCTACCGAAGGCGGCAGCAGGTAATCGGTCTGGCGATCCACAGGGATGAAGCGGCTCATGGCGATCTTCTCAGCTCGGCGATGACGGTGGTCAGTATCTCACGGTGCAACGGAAAGTCCGACAGGCTGCTAGAGCGCTGAGCCAGTCGCCAAGGAGTTCCACAGGAGCGGTTTCGTTACCGTGTATCGCCGCAGAAAACACACAGGCGCGGGCCTCTGGGCGCAAAATATTGGGCGTTAGTTCCAGAACACCTGGCCCATGAAGATGGTAAGTGCCGCTTGGGAAGCGGCCGATGCGCGGGGAAGGGCGTTCGCCGTCAAGCGTCCAGTCGAGCCATTGGCCTAGCATGAAAGTGTCCTTAAGCATGGGCATTCGCTTTTTGTTACCCTACCTTTACCACGCTGGCCGTTGACCACAAGTGGGGACGTCGTTCGCGTGAAAATGGTCGGTGGGAAGATGAAAGTTGTTGGTACAAAAAACGCTTATGGCAGATCGCTACAAGCGTTTTCAGGCCCAGCGCTTTTAGTGCTGAAGTGGCACAAGTGCAAGGTCGGCACATCGATGAAATCGAAGCGCGGCGTCGAAAACATTCGCTTTTATCTACGCTTAACTGCGCTATGTTTCAATGAGTTTTCACTGCCCGCTGTGGGCAACCTGTCTGATGCTTGAATGCAAGTCCAAAGGAGTGAGTAATGACGAAGGTACTGGTACTTTATTATTCCATGTATGGACATATCGATACCTTAGCAGCCGCTGTGGCGGAGGGGGCAAAGGGTGTTGATGGCGTAGAGGTCACGGTCAAACGCGTGCCCGAAACTATGCCGGAAGAGGTGTTCAAAAACGCGGGCGGCAAGCAGGATTTCACCACGCCGGAAGCCACGCCCCAAGAGCTGGCCGATTACGATGCCATCATCTTCGGCACGCCCACTCGCTTTGGCAACATGGCCGGCCAGATGCGTACCTTCCTCGACCAAACCGGTGGTTTGTGGGCCAACGGCGCGCTGCGTGGCAAGGTGGCGAGCGTATTCACCTCGACCGGTACCGGCGGTGGCGACGAGATGACCATTACCTCCACCTGGACCACCCTGGCCCACCACGGCATGGTCATCGTGCCGATTGGCTACGGCATTGAAGAGCAGTTTGATATTTCGAAAGTAAGCGGCGGCACGCCCTATGGTGCTGCAACGCTGGCCGGCGGTGATGGCTCCCGCCAGCCGGATGACCGCGAGCTGAAAATTGCCCGCTTCCAGGGTAAACACGTGGCTGAAATTGCCGCTAAGCTGGCGAGTTAATCGTTAGCTAAAAATGCTAGCTGAAAACGAGCAACGCCTCACTGTTAATGCAGCGAGGCGTTGCTCGTTATGGGGCGTTGTTTTTATAGGGGATTAGCCGCCAATCCGCTCGGCAATGGCGTTCCCTAGGCTTACCGTAGTGCCCTGGCCACCTACGTCGCGGGTGAGCACTTGGCTATCGCCTTCGCCCAGCACGGCTTCGATGGCCTCGACCATGGCGTCGGCGGCTTCCTTGTGTCCCAGATGTTCCAACATCATGGCGCCTGACCAGATTTGGCCGATGGGGTTGGCAATGCCCTTGCCCGCAATGTCGGGTGCGCTGCCATGAACCGGCTCGAACAGGCTGGGGAATTTGCCTTCCGGGTTGATGTTGGCGGAGGGCGCAATGCCGATGGTGCCGGTGCAGGCCGGGCCTAAGTCGGAAAGAATATCGCCAAACAGGTTGCTGCCTACCACTACATCAAACCAGTCCGGGTGCAGCACAAAGTTGGCGGTCAAAATATCAATGTGGAACTTATCCACGGCGATCTCTGGGTACTGCTTGGCCATTTCGGCCACGCGTTCATCCCAGTAGGGCATGGTGATGGAGATACCGTTGGACTTCGTGGCCGAGGTAAGCTTTTTACGCGGGCGGGTTTGCGCTAGATCGAAGGCGTACTTCAGCACGCGGTCCACGCCGGTACGGCTCATCACCGTTTCCTGAATGACGATTTCACGCTCGGTGCCTTCGAACATCTTCCCGCCGATACTGGAGTATTCGCCTTCGGTGTTTTCACGCACCACGTAGAAGTCGATATCCCCCGGAGCGCGACCGGCCAGCGGGCTCTTGATGCCCGGCATCAGTTTGCAGGGGCGCAGATTGATGTATTGATCGAACTGGCGGCGGAACTGCAGCAGCGAACCCCATAGCGAAATATGGTCCGGCACTTTTTCTGGCCAGCCCACCGCTCCATAGAACAGCGCGTCAAAGCCTTTGAGCTGCTCAAACCAGTCGTCGGGCAGCATCTTGCCGTGTTCCAGGTAGTAGTCGCAGCTACCAAACTCAAACGTGGTGAATTCCAGGTCGATATTGAAGCGCTTGGCGGTGGCTTCTAGTGCGCGGATGCCTTCTGGCATCACTTCGGTACCGATACCGTCGCCAGCGATGACTGCAATACGATGGGCCATGGGGGCTCCTTGTTTTATTAGACGTCACAAAATAGCAGGGCGTGTTTTCGTGGTATGAGTGTAGCGCCTGTTGGCGACGAGATAATCAGGCTACTATGCAAGCTATTGTTGCCTTAAAGTGAAGAATCACATGATGCTGGATGACCTCGCCTTTTTTCAGCAGCTGGCCCGGGCAGGGAGCTTAACCGCCACCGCCCGAGAGCTGGGGCTGTCACTCTCGGCCGTCAGCAAACGCTTAAAGCAGCTAGAAGCCCGGCTTGGCGTGACGCTGGCGGCGCGTACCACTCGCCGCTTGACGCTGACCGCCGAGGGGGAGCGCTATCTCACTCAAGGTGGGCTGATTTTAGAAGAGCTGCAAACGCTGGAGAGCGCACTCAGCGATACCGCGAGCCAAGGGCTTACTGGACGGCTGCGGGTCAACGCGACCTTTGGCTTTGGCAGGCGGCATATTGCGCCACTGCTCTCACATTTTTGCGCAGAACACCCGGCGGTGGAGAGCTGGCTGGAACTGACGAATTTCCCACTCAATTTAAGCGATCACGGTTTTGATGTGGGGATTCGCATTGGCGAGCCGCCGGATTCGCGCCTAGTCGCCAAGCGTATTCTGCCCAACCGGCGAGTGCTGTGCGCCTCGCCAAGCTATATGGCGAAAATGCCCGCGCTGAACGTGCCGAGCGATCTTGCCCAACACAGCTGCCTGGTAATTCGTGAAAACGATAGCGACTTCCCACTATGGCGCTTTGAGCATCGCCACTCGACGCAGCGCCAGGCGGTGAAAGTTAGCGGGCAACTGGCCAGTAACGACGGCGAGGTGATTACCCGCTTAGCGCTGGATGGCCACGGCGTGATGCTGCGCTCCTGGTGGGATGTGAACGAACACTTGGCTAGCGGCGCGCTGCACACGCTGCTGCCCGATTGGCAGGGCGTGCGCGCTGACTTTTATGCCGTGTTTGAGCACCGCCGCCATATACCGACGCGCATTAGCGCCTTCATTGATTTTTTACAGCGGGAAATGGCGGGCAGGGTGCCCGCCTTGCCCAATGGCTGACAGGCGGGGTGCGCTAGCGGCCTGGGCAGGTTTGGTCCTGCACCACGTCAATCAGCTCATCGGTGGGGAAGTCCAGCTCGGCGGCGCGCTGGCGCAGGCGCTGCTCCACGTCGCCTTCAAGGGTTGGCGTGCGGGCCAGAATCCATAGGTAGTCGCGGTTGGGGCCTGCCACCAATGCCCACTGGTAGTCGTCATCTAGCTCAAGGACGTTATAGCCGCCGTAAAACGGGCCAAAGAAGCTGACCTTCAGCCGCCCAACGCTCTCATCATCAATAAAGTAGGCGCGCCCCTCGGCTTCATCCCAGGCTTGCTCTTCCAGGTTGTAGCCCCGGTTGATTACCTTAACGCCGCCATCGTCACGCAGGCTGTAGGTAGCTGTGACGCAGTCCAACCCCTCTTCAAAGGAGTGATCCAGGCGGGCAATTTCGTACCACTCGCCCAAATAGCGCTCTAGCTCAAAACCAGAGACGGGTTCGGTGCCATCGGGAATACCGGTGCAGCCGATCAGCAGTGTGCCGGTAGCGGCAACCGCTGCCAGCGTGGCCATGCTCCTTGGCCGCCATGCGGATTTCATCATCTCGCTCCTTGGTGAACACTTGAACAATAAACATTAAATCTATCAGTGTGGGGCACTGCGTGCGATGGTCCCTTGCTGGGGGCTACACGGCAAGCAGAGGAAATAGGCTATGGTATGTCTGTTACCGTATCCTCTTAACAATGCTGATAACAAAGGAGTGATTATGTGGCATCAACAAGAGATTCACTTGCCGGAAATGCCTCGGGGCTTTCACCTGATTACCGATGAGATTGTCAGGGCGCTGCCCTGTTTGGCAGAGTGCCACCAAGGGCTGCTGCATTTACAGCTGATGCACACTTCCGCCTCGTTAACGCTCAATGAAAACACCGACCCAGATGTTCGTCATGATCTGGATGCCTTTATTCGCCGCTTAGTGCCCGAAGGGCTGAGCTACTTCCAGCACACCTTAGAAGGCCCTGATGACATGCCTGCCCATGTGGCCTCTAGCCTGCTAGGCACTCAGCTTAGCCTTGCGGTACGCGATGGCCGCTTAGCCCTTGGCACCTGGCAAGGGGTGTGGTTAGGTGAGCACCGTGAACAGGGTGGTTCGCGCCGCTTACTGGCCACATTGAACGGCTGTACTGCGCCCTAGCGGCAGTCCATTGAATGACTTTTTTGAGATAAGCGCCCCAGGCCGGGACGCCGAAATCGAGCGTGGCGTCATCAGCAAGGGCGGCTTGGGTGGTAACGCCTGCCAAGCTTAGGGCAATGGTAGAAACGAGTGGACGGGTTAAACGCGTCATGGAAGGGGATCTTCTTGCTTAGGTTATTGTGATTACGCGGTGGTACGAGCGAGAACACGCAGGCGCGAAGCCAGCATATCGCGGTCTAGATAGGTGCCCTGAAGATGGTGAGCACCGCTATTGGGATCGAACTCCCTGCGGCCGTGAAGCACGCGACGATTATCGAACGCCACCATCTGGCCCGGTTTTAAGGTGAACTCCAACTGATGGGCATCGCTGTGGAAGAGTTGCCACAGCACTTTATAAGCGCGGTACCAAGCCTAATGCCAGTCAGGCTTAACTGACTGGCATTAGCCCCAAAGACTTTGTTTAATTTATAGGTAGCTTTTTCATGAGCCAATTACCACCGCTGTTATGGCCACAAGCCTTTGAGTCTGCTGTCCGCACCCTGAGCTTTACTGCCGCCGGTAGTGAGTTGGGAGTTACCCAGGTGGCCATCAGTCAGCGTATTCGGTTGTTAGTTTTTTTTGCTGATAATGAGTAAATTCACCAATTTTCTTGCCATTTTGGTGCAACCGTGAAGAATGATGCGCCTTCTTTGTTTTAAAAAAGGTGTGTTTGGTATGGATTTTACTCTTCCTCCCCTGTTGACCGCGATGGTGGACCGCGGTAATGGGCTGTTATGGGGCAGTGTGCTGATTTACCTGCTCATCGGTGCCGGCCTCTATTTCACGGTCATGACCCGTGCTATTCAAATTCGTTATTTCGGACATATGTTCAAGCTGCTGCGCGGCTCCCGGCAGTCCAACGGCGGTATTTCCTCGTTCCAGGCGCTCTCTACCAGTCTCGCCGCGCGGGTGGGCACGGGTAACCTAGCGGGCGTTGCGGTGGCGATCTACTTCGGCGGCCCAGGCGCGATTTTCTGGATGTGGATGACCGCGATGGTGGGTATGGCCACCAGCTTTGTAGAATCCACGCTGGCCCAGGCGTACAAAACCTACCATGGCGATAACACCTTTCGTGGTGGCCCGGCGCGCTACATCGAACGCGGCCTGGGGCTGCGCTGGCTGGCGGTCCTGTTTTCGATCTGCCTGATTATTGCGTTTGGGCTGGCGTTCAACAGCGTACAGGCCAACTCCATCGCCCAGGCCATGGAGCAGGCATTTGCCATTCCCACCTGGGTCATGGGGTTAGTCTTGATGGCCATCGTCGCGCCGATTATTTTCGGTGGTTTGAAGTCGATTGCTAAAGTGGCTGAGCTGGTAGTGCCGCTGATGGCACTGCTGTACCTGATCTTGGCGCTGGTCGTTGTGGCGCTCAATATCAACGACCTGCCCGCTGCCATCATGACGATCGTGCAGAGCGCTTTTGGTATCGAGCAGGCCGCTGGTGGGGCGATGGGCTATGCCATTTCCCAAGCGATTATGAACGGCATTCAGCGCGGCTTGTTCTCTAACGAAGCGGGTATGGGGTCTGCGCCTAATGCGGCAGCGACTGCCAGCACCCGCCCGGATCATCCGGCGGCTCAGGGTTTTATTCAAATGCTGGGTGTTTTTCTGGATACCCTGGTGATCTGTACCGCGACGGCAGCAATCATCATTATGGCTGGGCCGGAGCTGCTGGCAGGTGAGAACAGCAACGGTATCCAGCTAACGCAGATGGCGCTCTCCAGCCACGTAGGAGACTGGGGCGGCATGTTTATCGCCATCGCTATTCTGTTGTTTGCCTTTACCTCGGTGATTGCCAACTACTCCTACGGCGAATCCAACATTGAGTATCTGGCAGGCCGCCGTGCGCCGGTGGCGGTGATGATTTACCGCTTTGCCGTGCTAGGCATGATCATGGTGGGTTCCGTAGCCAGCCTTGGCGCGATCTGGAATTTTGCGGATCTCTCCATGGGTATGATGGCGATCATCAACCTGGTGGCGATTCTGCTGCTATCGCCCATTGCCTTTGCGCTGTTCAAAGATTACGACACGCAGCTCAAGGCGGGTAAAGAACCGGTCTTCGACCCCAGCCAGTTCCCGAAACTGGCCAAAAAGGTCGATCCCAACGCGTGGCCTAAGCAGAAGTAACAGGCGCGAGTTAAGTGCTTAACGCCCCGCTTCACGTTGCCAAAGTGCAGCGTGGGCGGGGCGTTTTCATGAGGTCAGAAGGTTCGATTTTGTCGAATGAAACTCGGAAAACGTTGCGCTTTTGCTCACCGAAAAGCGCCGTAGAATAGCGCCCAACCTTCTCTCTGTTTTTAAGGAATTTTCATGACCACTCGTGCCCTGTTAGTGACCTCTTCTATCCTCGGCGACAACGGCCAGTCCAACGCGCTGGCGAGCCATTTTCAGCAGCAGGCCGCTGCACGTGATGGCGTCGCCGTGACCCACCGCGATGTCGTTGCCAACGCGCTGCCGCACCTTGCTATCGAAGAGCTGGGTGCGTGGCAGACCCCGGCTGACGAGCGCACCACCGAGCAACAGGCGCTGGCCGCGCACTCGGATGAGCTGCTGGCAGAGCTGCGCGCTAACGACGTGCTGGTACTGGCGGTGCCGATGTACAACCTGGGCATTCCCACCCAGCTGAAAGCGTGGTTTGACCGCGTGCTGCGCGCCGGTGAAACGTTTCGCTACACCGAAAACGGCCCCCAGGGGCTGATCGAAGGCAAGCGAGCTATCATTCTGGCCGCTCGTGGCGGTCAATACGCGGGCACCGAGTTCGATAGCCAAACGCCGCACCTGAAAACCATGTTGGGCCTGATGGGCATTAGCGATGTGGAAGTGGTGTTTGCTGAAGGTTTGAACATGGGCGACGCTCACCGCGATGCTGCCCTGAAAGAAGCCTTCCAAGCCATTGATCAGCTTGTCGAAGCGCTCTAAACCAACGCCATAAGCCAAACGAGGTTGTCATGCCACGCCCGGAACTGCTCGAACAGATTTACACTATTGTCGATCAAATTCCGGCGGGGCGGGTGACGACCTATGGCCGCATTGCCAAGATGACCGAAGGAGCAACGGCGCGCATGGTGGGGTCGGCCATGCGTCACCTGCCCGAGGGGCATCAGCTACCCTGGCATCGTGTCATTTCCGCGTCACTCAAACTGGCTGACCACGGCGGCGCGGCACGCCAGCACGAAAAGCTGCGTGCCGAGGGCGTCGCGTTCGATGCCAAAGGCCGCGTGCCGAGCCACCTTGTTTGGCCGGATGAGTAGCTCTTGGGTGAGTGGTTAATAGGGAGGTGTGAATAGAAAGCTGTGAATAGCGATTTGTGAATGACAAAACGCCGCCCGGTGGGCGGCGTTGGCGTACTTATGCGTAGTGGCTCGCAGGTTGAGCGTTAGTCTTCTTGCCTACTGCCGGACTTCAGCGACCAGTCCCGCCAGCGCAGGTCGAAGAGATCCTTGCGGCGGTCCTTGAGGTTGGTGACCGAGCCTTCTGCACGCACTACGGTCAGGCGGGTCAAGTCCAGGTCCGAGAAGATGATCATCTCGGTGTTGGGCGTGGTTTCGGCCAGCACTGCGTCATGGGGGAAGGCAAAGTCGGAGGGGGTGAATACCGCCGACTGGGCATACTGGATATCCAGGTTCTCGATGGACGGCAGGTTGCCGACGCTTCCGCAGATGACCACGTAGCACTCGTTCTCGATAGCCCGAGCCTGAGCGCAGTGGCGTACCCGAAGGTAGCCATTTTTGGTGTCGACCCAGAACGGCACGAACAGAATGTCCATGTCCTGGTCGGCCAGCAGGCGGCCCAGTTCCGGGAATTCCACGTCGTAGCAGATCAGGATGCCGACACGGCCTGCATCGGTATCGAACACCTGCAGATCGTCGCCGCCTTCGATCACCCAGTCGCGCCGCTCCTGCGGGGTGATATGCAGCTTGGACTGTTTCTCCACCTCGCCGTCCCGATGGAACAGGTAAGCCACGTTATAAAGACGGTCATCCTCACCCACCTCGATCATCGAACCACCGACGATGTTGATGTTGTAGGACACCGCCATCCGCGACAGCTCGCTCTTGAAACGGTCGGTGAAGCCCGCCAAAAAGCGGATGGCAGCGGTCTGGTCTTTCTGCGCGGCGCGATCCTGCAGGCCCATGAGTGGCGTGGTGAACAGCTCCGGGAAAACGGCAAAGTCGCTTTGATAATCCGACAACGCATCGACGAAATACTCGATTTGCTGCAGCGCAGCCTCCACGGAGGCGAACTCACGCATTTGCCACTGCACCGCGCCCACGCGTACCTGAGTGGGGCGAGTGTCTAGCACGTTTTCAGCGGGCTCGAACAGAATATTGTTCCACTCCAACAGCGTGGCGTAGCCACGCGACTGCTCGTCTTCCGGCAGGTACTTGCGTAACAGACGTTTGACCTGGAAGTCGTTGGCAAGCTGGAACGACAGAATCGGGTCGTAAATCTCTTTGCGGGAGACTTTGTCGATGTACTGGGCCGGGGTTAGCTCGCTGGCGTGCTGGTGATACTCGGGAATACGTCCGCCCGCCAAAATAGCCCGCAGGTTGAGCGAACGGCACAGCTCTTTACGCGCTTCGTATAGGCGGCGGCCCAGGCGGTAGCCGCGATAGTCTGGGTGGATCAGTACATCCAGCCCGTACATGGCATCGCCTTCCGGATTGTTCAGGATGATTTCACGATGGCCGATCAAATCGTCGTATTTGTGCGGGTTGGAGAACTCGTCGTAATCCACCTGCACGGTGAGGGCGACGCCCACCAGTACGCCGTCGTCTTCAATGGCAATCTGGCCGTCGGGAAACTCCTGGATCAGCTTATCGATGGTGTGCTTAGGCCAAGCGCCACCAATATCGTGATACACCGCATCCATCAGCGATTTCAGCTGCTCGTAGTCGTCGCTGGTGAGGTTACGCAGATTGAGGTGCAGGTCTTCTAGGGACATAGGTCAGGGGTTCCCATTCATAAAATGAAGTTGGCCTATTGTATCACTGCTGTACGCTTTGCGTTTTACGGGCGGCTGCCGCGCGTACCAACGGACGTGTCAGCGTTTGCGCCATGATCACCCCGGCAAGGATTAACAGCCCACCTATAAAGTGGAACCCCGATACCTGTTCACCCAGTAACGCCATGGCAATCAGCGCGCTAAATAGCGGCATAAGGTTGATAAAGATACTCGCCTGGTTAGCGCCGATTTGGCGGACCGCTCGCATCCACAAGAACGTGGTAATAACGGAAGCAGGAATGCCTGCGTACAGGATCAGCCAAACGTTCTTCCCATCCACCGGCGTCATGGGGCCCATCAAGTAGGGTGGCAGCAAGAACAACACGGCAAAACAGACCTGGGCATAGAGCATGACCCAAGGAGGCAGATTCATCGCCCAGCGTTTGAGCATCACGCCATAAAGCGCATAGCAGGTGGCGGCGACCACCATTAACGCGTCGCCCTGCGCCACCTCTAACTGCAGCAGAGAAAGTGGGTTGCCGCGGCCCAGCAGCACGGTGACGCCGATAAAGGCGAGCACGCCGCCTACGACGCCGCCTAATGTGGGTGGTTCCTTCAAAATTAGCGCGCTCAATAGCACCGTGAGCAGCGGCACCATTGCTGCAAGAATGCCCATATTGGTGGCGGTGGTAGTTTCAGCAGCGATATAAGCCAGCCCCTGCCATAGCCCCATCCCTAAAAGCCCTAGCAGAGCGAGCTTTGGCCAGTTACGCACGATCTCATCTTTGTGACGCAGTACGGCCGGCAGCACAAAAGGAGTCATGACGACGAGGGCGAGCAGCCAGCGTAAAAACGCGATACTGCTAGGAGCAATGGCATCTACCGAAAGCTGGTTGATGGTCATATTGCCGGACCATATCAGTACGGTGGCCAGCGGCGGTAAAAAGTAAATCAATGGCATAGCACATTCCCTAGATTCAATCCCTGATCGTTAGCCGGTTAATTTGACGCGCTTTGCCGCCAGGGGCAAGGGGGAAGGTAGTCGATATAGCGACTATCGTCTGGATAAAAAGGCGATACAGTTGCGTGGTAAAAGTCTGTACGTAGCCAGCGCTATGTCATACGCTTGTTTGAATGTGAGTGGCAAGCCATTGATTGCACGCCGTACTAATAACAGTGAAGGAGCACCGTGATGCGCCAAGCGCCAGCTTATCCGCACCTATTTCGTCCATTAACCGTGGGACATTTAACGCTGCCTAACCGCGTATTGATGGGGTCCATGCACACCAATTTAGAAGAAGCGCCGAATGGCTTTGAGCGCTTGGCAGCGTTCTATGCAGAGCGCGCGCGTGCAGGGGTAAGCCTGATTGTGACGGGTGGCATTGCGCCCAATGCCGAAGGGGCGGTATTTCAAGGTGCCAACGCGCTGACAGAGGAGTCTCAAGTGGCGGAGCACCGCCACGTTGTCGACGCGGTACATGCCGCCGGTGGGCACCTATGCATGCAAATTTTGCATGCCGGGCGCTACGCTTACTCACCAGAGCTGGTGGCCCCCTCGGCGCTGCAAGCCCCCATCAACCCGTTCACCCCCCGAGCGCTCTCCAGTGAAGAGGTAGAGCAGCAGATTGCCGACTATGTTCGCTGCGCTACGCTCGCCCAGCAGGCGGGCTACGACGGCGTAGAGGTCATGGGCTCGGAAGGCTATTTGATCAACCAGTTTATTTGCCGCCGCACCAACCAGCGTGACGACGACTGGGGCGGCGATTTTGAGCGGCGTATGCGTTTCCCTGTCGAGATCGTCAAGCGTATTCGCCAAGCGGTTGGCGAGCGCTTCCTGCTGATCTTCCGCCTGTCGATGATTGATCTGGTGGAAGAGGGCAGCTCCTGGGAAGAGGTCGTACAACTGGGCCAGGCCATTGAAGCCGCTGGCGCGAACGTCATCAATACCGGCATTGGCTGGCACGAGGCACGGGTGCCGACCATCGTGACCAGCGTGCCCCGGGCCGCGTTTACCGAAGTCACCCGCCGCATTCGCGCGGCGCTGTCGATTCCGCTGATTACCACCAACCGCATCAATATGCCGGAGGTGGCTGAGCGCGTACTGGCCGAGGGCCATGCGGATATGGTGTCGATGGCGCGTCCGTTTTTGGCTGACCCCGAGTGGGTGCGTAAAGCCGAGGCGGGCTTGGCGAAGGAGATCAATACCTGCATCGCCTGTAACCAGGCCTGCTTGGATCACACCTTTATGGGCAAGCTGACTTCCTGCTTGGTCAACCCCCGTGCCTGCCACGAAACCGAGATCACTCTGGCGCCTGCGCAAACACCTAAGCGGGTAGCGGTGGTCGGCGGCGGCCCAGCGGGGCTTGCCACAGCAGTAGCGGCGGCCAGTCGTGGGCATGCCGTGGTGCTCTTTGAGCGGCGCAGCGAGTTGGGTGGGCAGTTTAACTACGCTCGCAAAATCCCCGGTAAAGAAGAGTTTAACGAAACTCTGCGCTACTTCCGCGTCATGCTCGAAAAGCACGCGGTGGACGTGCGCTTAAACACCGAAGCCACTGTAGGCGCCCTGGCAGATTTTGACGAAATCGTGATTGCCACGGGGGTGGTGCCCCGTGAACTGGCGTTACCTGGGGCCGACCACCCCAGCGTGCTGAGCTATGCAGACGCCATTGAGCAGCCTGAACGAGTAGGCAAGCGCGTGGCGGTGATTGGGGCAGGCGGCATTGGTTTTGATGTTTCGGAGCTGCTTTCCCACGAGGGGCACCCCACCATGGAGGTGGCCGCATGGTGCGATGAGTGGGGCGTGGATTTAGCAGTGGGCGAACGGGGCGGCTTAAAAGCGCCGCAGCCGCCACGTTCACCGCGCAGCATTGTGATGCTGCAGCGAAAAAGCTCTAAGCCAGGCAAAAACCTGGGTAAAACCACGGGTTGGGTGCATCGTGCCTCGTTAAAGCAGCGTGGCGTAGAAACACTGGCCGGCTGCGAGTATGTGCGCATCGACGATGCGGGCTTACACATCCGCCGCGAAGGGCAAGAGCAGGTGGTCGAGGTGGACACCATTGTGGTGTGCGCAGGCCAAGAGTCGGTACGCGACTTGATTTCGCCGCTGGCCCAAGCGGGTAGCCGCGTGCATGTGATTGGCGGCGCAGATGAAGCGGCCGAATTGGATGCCAAGCGCGCTATTGATCAAGGCACCCGGCTGGCGGCCTCGCTGTAACTCGCATGGGGGCGTGACGTTAACGCTAAAATGGCGATAGACTGATGGATCACCCTAACTACTAAGCCACGTTAGGGATTTAAGGCGCGGGTGGCACCCAGCCTGCGCCGCACGACCGTCAGACAAAAGGATTATCGTCATGCCCTCGGAGTGTACCCCACGATTTTTAGCCAGTGATAATACCTCCGGTATCTGCCCGGAGGCGATGCAGTATTTACTCGAAGCCAACCAGGCGGATGACCTCGCCTACGGCAATGACCGCTGGACCGCCCGCGCCGCCGACCGTTTTCGGGAAATGTTCGACTACGATTGCGACGTGTTCTTCGTGTTCAACGGAACTGCAGCCAACTCATTGGCGCTCTCCGCGATGGGGCGCAGCTACCACAGCGTGATTTGCCATGAGCTGGCGCATATTGAAACCGATGAGTGTGGTGGGCCGGAGTTTTTCTCCAACGGCGCCAAGCTGCTGACTTCACCAGGGGCGAACGGCAAACTCACGCCGCAAGGAATTGAAGCGCTGGTGACCAAGCGCAGCGATATCCACTACCCGAAACCGAAAGTCGTCTCGCTCACCCAGGCTACCGAAGTAGGCACCGTCTACTCCCGCGAAGAGCTGCTGGCCATTCGCGCCATGGCAGATAAGCATGACCTTCGGCTGCACATGGACGGTGCACGCTTTGCCAATGCTTGTGCAAGCCTCAATGCATCGCCAGCAGAGCTGACATGGCAAGTGGGCGTCGATGCACTGTGCTTCTCGGGCACCAAGAACGGCTTGGCGTTTGGCGAGGCAATCCTGTTCTTCAATCGCGAGCTGGCGGAAGACTTCTCCTACCGATGCAAGCAGGCGGGGCAGCTAGCATCGAAAATGCGCTACGTATCAGCGCCCTGGCTGGGCCTGCTGGAAAGCGGTGCTTGGCTAACCAATGCCGAACATGCCAACGCCATGGCGCGTTATCTATCGGAAGGGCTACAGGCGTTGCCGGGTGTTTCGCTGATGTTCCCCACCCAGGCCAACAGCGTATTCGTTGAATTGCCACCTCACGCCATCGAAGCGTTGAAAGCCAAAGGATGGACCTTTTATACCTTCATCGGTGCCGGCGGAGCGCGGTTCGTCTGCGCTTGGAACACCACCGTTGAATTGCTCGATCAGCTGTTGGCCGATGTGAAAGCCGTGCTTGACGTTCGTGCTTGAGCATTACCGCCGCTAAAAACTGCTCTGACGTTGAGCTCTCAAGCGCCGCCTTCTCAGGCGGCGCGTTGCATTGTGGGGTTGCCACAATATTTCACGCAACTAACCCCCTGTTGCTGTGCTCATATCGTTAACAGCGCTGCGTTGAAGGTTTAGTCATCACTTTTTGCTAATGCTGACTACGCTGATAGAGCGACACCTCAAATAGCACGCCGCCTGGGGTATTGGCTTGGCGGTCGCGCTGGGGGATGGGCCACAGGAGAGTTCCATGAGCATCTTTGATCACGTTCAAGACCGATTTGCCCGCGTTCAGCAAGAGGACATGAGCCTTGAGGAGTACTTGGCGCTTTGTCGCCGCGACCCTAAGGTGTATGCCAGCGCCGCAGAGCGCATGCTGGAAGCGATAGGCGAGCCTGAAGTGATCGACACGGCGAAAGACCCGCGTCTATCACGTATTTTCTCGAATAAGGTGATCCGCCGCTATCCCGCTTTCGCCGAGTTTCATGGGATGGAAGAAGCCATTGAGCAGATTGTGGCGTACTTCCGCCACGCGGCCCAAGGCTTGGAAGAGCGCAAGCAGATTCTTTATCTACTGGGGCCGGTCGGTGGCGGTAAATCGTCACTAGCCGAGCGCCTGAAGCTATTGATGGAGCGCATTCCCTTCTATGCCATCAAAGGATCGCCGGTCTATGAATCGCCGCTTGGACTGTTCTCACCGGAAGAGGATGGTGAGCTGCTGGAGCAGGAGTACGGCATTCCCGGGCGCTACCTGCGCAGCGTGATGTCGCCCTGGGCGGCTAAACGCTTAAAAGAGTACGGTGGTGATATTTCCCAGTTCCGGGTGGTGCGCCTCTACCCATCGCGGCTGAATCAAATTGCCATCTCCAAAACTGAGCCGGGGGATGAGAACAATCAGGATATCTCATCACTGGTCGGCAAAGTCGATATTCGTCAGCTGGAGCTTTACTCCCAAGACGATCCGGATGCCTACAGCTTCTCCGGCGGGCTGTGCCGTGCCAACCAGGGGCTGATGGAGTTTGTGGAGATGTTCAAGGCTCCCATCAAGGTGCTCCACCCGCTGCTGACCGCTACCCAAGAGGGCAACTACAACCCTACCGAGGGCATGGGCGCGATTCCTTTCGATGGCGTGATTCTGGCCCACTCCAACGAGTCCGAATGGCAGGCGTTTCGTAACAACCGCAATAACGAGGCGTTTCTGGATCGTGTCTATATCGTCAAAGTACCCTACTGCCTGCGGGTGTCGGAAGAGATCAAGATCTATCAAAAGCTGTTGGAAGACTCCTCCCTCAGCGCCGCGCCCTGCGCGCCGGATACGCTGCGCATGCTGGCGCAGTTCTCAGTGCTGTCGCGGCTCAAGGTGCCGGAGAACTCCAGTATCTACTCCAAAATGCGGGTGTATGACGGGGAGAACCTGAAGGACACCGACCCACGCGCCAAGTCGATTCAAGAGTACCGCGATGCGGCTGGGGTCGATGAAGGTATGCAAGGGCTCTCTACCCGCTTTGCCTTCAAGATTCTGTCGAAAGTGTTCAACTTCGACAGTACGGAGGTCGCGGCTAACCCGGTTCATCTGCTTTACGTGCTGGAGCAGGCGCTGGAGCGCGAGCAGCTGCCGTCCGAAGTATTCGAGCGCTACTTGGGCTTTATCAAAGAGTTTCTGGCCCCGCGCTATGTGGACTTTATCGGCAAGGAGATTCAAACCGCTTATCTCGAGTCCTACAGCGAGTACGGTCAGAACATCTTCGATCGCTATGTCACCTACGCCGATTTCTGGATTCAAGATCAGGAGTATCGTGATCCCGAGACAGGCGAGCTGCTCAACCGCCAATCGCTGAATGAAGAGCTTGAGAAGATCGAGAAGCCAGCAGGCATTTCCAACCCGAAAGACTTCCGCCATGAAGTGGTGAACTTCGTACTGCGGGCGCGGGCGCAAAATAACGGTATGAACCCTAGCTGGCAGTCTTACGAGAAGCTGAAAGGCGTCATCGAACATAAGATGTTTGCCAACACCGAAGAGCTTTTGCCGGTGATTTCCTTCAACGCCAAAGCGTCGAAGTCGGATCAGAAAAAGCACGAGGATTTCGTGGCGCGCATGGTGGACCGTGGCTATACCGAGAAACAGGTGCGGCTGCTTTCAGAGTGGTATTTGCGCGTGCGTAAGTCTCAGTAGCGGGCTGCTTGGCCCGCATACAAGAGCGCCACGATTCGGCGCTTAAGATCGAGGTGTTGAGGAGGTCGAATGACCTACTTTATTGATCGCAGACCTAACGCTAAGCATAAAAGCGCGGTCAATCGGCAGCGCTTTTTGGAGCGTTACCGCAAGCACATCAAGCGCTCGGTGGAGGAGGCGGTCAACCGCCGCTCCATCACCGACATGGAGCGCGGCGAGAAAATATCGATTCCCACCAAGGACATTTCCGAACCCGTGTTTCAGCACGGGCCGGGCGGGGCACGCAACATCGTCGCGCCGGGTAATAAGGAGTTTTTGGAAGGTGACAAAATCCGTCGACCTAGCGGCCAAGGGGGTGGTGGCGGTGCCGAGGAAGGCGGCGCTTCTAACCAAGGAGAGGGGAACGACGAGTTTGCGTTTACCCTTAGCCGCGAGGAGTTTCTGGAGTTCGTCTTCGATGGCTTGGAGCTTCCCCATTTACAACGCAAGCCGCTAAAGTCGCTGGAAGAGATCAAAATGGTGCGGGCAGGGCTTGCGCGAGATGGGGTGCCGTCACGCATCAGTATTACCCGATCGATGCGCGAGGCTTATGCACGGCGCATCGCCATGCGTGCACCCATCAAGCGTGCTTTGAAGGAAGCCCAAGAAGCGCTAGCGGCCGAGGAGCGTAAAGACCCGGTACTGCGTAATCCTGCTCGCGTCGTGGAGCTCAAGGCCGAGATCGAACGGCTGGAAAAACGTATCGACGCCATTCCCTTCATCGATACCTACGATTTGCGCTATCACCAGCTCGCCGCCCAGCCACAACCATCGAGCCAAGCGGTGATGTTTTGTGTCATGGACGTGTCGGGCTCCATGACGCAGAACCATAAAGACATCGCCAAACGCTTTTTCTTACTGCTCTATCTTTTTTTAGAAAAGCATTACGAGAAAGTCGAGCTAGTGTTCGTGCGCCACCATACGGCTGCTAGAGAGGTGAATGAAGAGGAGTTCTTTTACTCGCGAGAAACCGGCGGCACCATCGTCTCCAGCGCGCTGAACCTGGTCAACAAGATCATCGAAAAACGCTACCCCGCCGGGCAATGGAATCTCTACGTGGCCCAGGCATCCGATGGCGACAACTGGGACGACGACTCCAACATCTGTCGTGATCTGCTGGTAAAGCAGTTGATGCCCCAGCTGCAGTATTACGCCTACGTGGAGATTACCCCGCACGATCATCAGTCGTTGTGGCACGAGTACGAAACCGTAGCAGCACAGTTTCCCGAGCGGTTTGCCATGCGCCAGATCGTCGATGCGGGAGATATCTACCCCGTTTTTCGTGAGCTATTCAAGCGCCGCATGAGCCAAGAGCGGTAGTGCGAGTCGAGGAGTGCGCCATGAGTGTAAACCGCAAGCCCATCGCCACTGGGTCGGACTGGAATTTCAGCGTGCTGGAGCGTTTTGATGAGGAGCTCGCCAGGCTCGCCGATGAGTATCGGCTGGATACCTATCCCAATCAAATTGAGGTGATTACCACCGAGCAAATGATGGATGCCTACGCCAGCGTCGGCATGCCAGTGGGATATCACCACTGGTCATTCGGTAAGCAGTTTCTCTCTGTGGAGCAGGCCTACAAACGTGGACAAATGGGGCTTGCCTATGAGCTGGTCATCAACTCCAACCCCTGCATTGCGTACCTGATGGAGGAGAATACCTTGATGATGCAGGTGCTGGTCATTGCTCATGCCTGCTACGGTCATAACTCCTTCTTCAAGGGCAACTACCTATTCCGCACGTGGACCGATGCGGAATCCATCGTCGATTACCTCGTGTTCGCCCGAAAATACATCGCCCAGTGCGAAGAGCGCCACGGCGTGCACGCCGTCGAGCAGCTCTTGGATGCCTGCCATGCGCTACAAAACTATGGAGTAGACCGCTACAAGCGGCCATCACCCATCTCGGCCGAGGAAGAGGCCAAACGTCAGGATGAGCGTGAAGCGTACCTGCAAACCCAGGTCAACATGTTGTGGCGAACGATCCCCGAGCCGCCAGCTGGCGTTGCGCCGCTCCCGGGAAGCCTGCACAGCGACGATGATCCCTTAGGGCTGCATACGGGGGGGCGCTATCCCTCCGAGCCCCAGGAGAACCTGCTCTACTTCATCGAAAAGAATGCCCCGCTGCTGGCCCCTTGGCAGCGTGAAATCGTGCGTATCGTGCGTAAGTTGGCCCAGTACTTTTACCCACAGCGGCAAACCCAGGTCATGAACGAAGGGTGGGCGTGTTTCTGGCACTACACGCTAATGAATCGGCTTTACGATGAGGGTAAGGTCGATGAAGGACTAATGCTGGAGTTCTTACAGTCCCACGCGGCGGTCATCAATCAGCCGGGGTTCGATAGCCCCTATTACAGCGGGCTGAACCCTTACGCACTGGGCTTTGCCATCTTCATGGACATCAAACGGATATGCGATGCGCCGACGGCTGAAGACCGCGAGTGGTTTCCCGATATTGCAGGTAGCCCCTGGCGGGAAACCCTTGAGTTCGCGATGCGCAACTTTAAGGATGAATCCTTCATACAGCAGTTCTTGTCACCTAAGGTGATTCGCGACTTAAAGCTGTTTTTAATTGTCGATGACGACCAGGTAGAGATGCTTGAGGTTGCTGCTATTCACGATGACCGTGGCTACAAACGCATACGTGAAGCGCTTTCAAGCCAATATGCTCTGTCGGTGCGTGAGCCGAATATTCAGGTGGTAGAAGCTGCCATTCGCGGTGATCGCTCATTAACGCTGCATCACATTCAGGATAGTCGTCGGCCACTGGGGAGAAGTGTCTATCCGGTGATTCGCCATTTACAGCAGCTATGGGGCTTCCCTGTACACTTGGTATCCATGGAAGATGGGAAAGTCACCCGCCGTTATCACTGGCCGGTAGAGGAGGAGAGCAAAGGGGCTGGCTAAAAACAGTGACCCCGCGCAGGGCGCGGGGTCATGGATATCGCAGTAGCCTAAGGTTTGCTTACACCTTGGGGGTTGCTTACGCTTTGGCCGTCCACGATTGGCACCAGCCTTCCGGTGCAACGCTGTTTTCTGGGAAGAGCTGGCAACCTTCGGTGTCTGCATTGAAGAACATGCAGTTAGAGCAGAGTTCGCCCTCTTCATAAGCGGGATGGTCACTCGCATCGCTGGCCACTTCGACGTAGTTAAGCGCCTGAGCGGTAGGAGAGGACGGATCCAGACGCGGCAGTTCCTGAGCAAAAGCACTCTTCGACAGAATGCCAGCACCAAACGGTAGGGCAGCGAGGCCCAGCACACTGTTACGCATGAACTTACGACGGCTCTGATTAGCCATGGTGTCTCCTTATCGTCACGGTCTGACGTTTTGCTACGGTTGTCGGGTGGTGATCCACCTCTTAATACTCCGACAAGTCTTATAAATCGGAGGTCTACGGTACATGCTAGCGCATGCTCAAAATTAGTGCGAATAACCTTATAAATAGCGCGACAATTAGCCACGCTGTCAGGCAGCGCTTGGCCGTACCTAGCAGGCTGCTATACTCGCCCCGTAGCGTGATATCCACAAGACATGATTAGTGAGGGCGCCATGCAAAACGCAGTGATCTTGATTAATACCGAAAAAGGCCAAGTAAAGGCAGTGGCTGAACGCCTAGCCGATGTGGAAGGGATCAGCGAAGTGTACTCCACCTGCGGCCGTTACGACCTAGTCGCCATTGCTCGCACCCGCGATTTTGAGAGCCTAGCGGAGCTGGTGACCGAGCGCCTAAATGCCGTAGAAGGGATTAGTGATACCGAAACGCTGAATGCCATGCAGGTTCACTCTCGTCACGACTTGGAAACCATGTTTTCACTCGGCTGGTAACGTTAGCTACCTACTAAAAAAACATACTGGTCTATCTAAAAAGCTTGTAGGGGAGTGACTCCGTTGGGGAAATCGCTTGTGCACTGGCGTCGTCAGGGGCGACGCCTGGGCATCGCTGTGCTGTTTGTAATAGTGGGAACCGGGTTGTGGGAATTCCAGGGGCGCCAACATCAAGATGCCTATACCTGGCAAGGCGTGCCCACTTGGGAGGAGTTTCGCCCCACCACGTTTCATCGCGTTTTACGCAACGATGGCTTTTTAGTGGGATGGTCGGATGTTCGTGTCGGTGCGCTATGGGTGAGCTATCAAGTGAAGGCCGTACCGGACAATACCCGGATCGGCGGGCGGCCCAACTTTCAGGCTGACTGGCGCACGCTATGGCCGGTGGATACTGATAGCTACTCAGGGAGCGGCTACGACCGCGGGCATCTGGCGCCTAACTACGCTATTGCTGCCGTGCATGGGCGTAGTGCGCAAATCGACACCTTCTTAATGAGTAATATCACTCCGCAGCGGCCCAACTTAAATCGCCAACTGTGGCAGCGTTTAGAAGAGTCGGTGATGGACCACTTCGCGCCGCGTTTTGAGCGCTTACAGGTGATCACCGGGCCGATCTACCCTGAGCGCTTTATGGATAACGTGTTTAACCGCGTCGGCTTTGTGGAAGTGCCTCAGGCGTTCTACAAAATTATCGTTGCGCCTCACGACGAAGCGCCTTTAGCGCTGGCATTTATTATGCCCCAAGACGTCAGAGGCAATGAGCCGCTGGATGACTACCTCGTCACCATTGATGATATCGAAGCGCAAACGGGACTGAACTTCTTTCCTGACTTAACCCCTACCATGGAAGCCGTGCTAGAAGGCGAGCTGCGGACACAAGGATGGGCGCTGGAAGAAATTGCTCGCCGCCCTGGGCGCTATCAATAAGCACGGAGATGCATTAACCAGCAATCACGGCGGGCGAAGCCGCATTAATGTTTCGCCCGCTTGACATGTTTGGCAAGTAAGTTAAGGCGGTAGGGTGCAATCGCAGTCATGAAGATAAGACGCAAAAAAGCGCCATACAAAGATGGTTCTCTATTAAGAATAACTCTGAGCGAGGTATTTATTGAATATCTATTAGGAAGATAAAGAGTGATGCGGACGGGACCATAAAATGGTGCCCAGGAGAGGACTTGAACCTCCACGTCCATACGGACACTAGCACCTGAAGCTAGCGCGTCTACCAATTCCGCCACCTGGGCGCATCATTCTTTTTACAACTAAAATTTTACAACTAAAACAGTTGTAGCGTCTGTATTCGTATGGTGCCCAGGAGAGGACTTGAACCTCCACGTCCATACGGACACTAGCACCTGAAGCTAGCGCGTCTACCAATTCCGCCACCTGGGCGAATACAAACTAACTGCTTTCACATCTACTTCTTGCTTGCCGCTGCACCTTACGACTTCATGAAAAGGGGATAACATGAAGTGGTTTGGTGCCCAGAAGAGGACTTGAACCTCCACGACCATACGGTCACTAGCACCTGAAGCTAGCGCGTCTACCAATTCCGCCATCTGGGCAAGTGGCGCGTATGATACCGAGGCCGTGGTTAAATGCAAGCCCCAAGGTGCTTTTTTTAATACTGAAATCGCATTAATGCGGTGTTAGGTGGTTGGGTGATTGAGCGGGCAGCGCTATACTGCGCCTATGACCAAACAAAACATGACATGCTTCAGCTTATTAGCAGCTGACAACGGCGCTAACGCCGTCGAAGACAACTCCCACCCGCAGTGCACCACGCCTGCGCTAACTGTCCGCCTCCCGCAAACGCCACCAAGGATGTTGATCGCATGAAGTACTGGACGTTGAGTGATGATCCGCACGCCGAGCGCGAGGCGCAAAAGTACGATAATCCTGCGCCCAGCCGCGAATATCTACTGGCTGCCTTAGAAAGCTACGGTAAACCGATTACTCATGAAAACATGAGTAGAATGCTGGGCATTGAAGATGAAGAGCACCTAGAAGCCGTGCGTCGGCGCCTGGCCGCTATGGAGCGCGACGGGCAAGTGCTGCGTGATCGACGAGGTGCTTACGCGCTGATCGATAAGCTCGATCTGATTAAAGGTAAGGTGCTTGGGCATCGCGATGGTTTTGGCTTCGTACTCAGAGATGATGGCAAAAAGCCAGATCTCGTCCTGCCGCCTCGTCAAATGCGGCGTGTATTTCACGGGGACCACGTGCTGGTACGCATTAGTGGTCGTGACCGTCGCGGTCGTGACGAAGCGACCATTGTCGATGTGATTGCCCGCAATACTCAAACCATTGTCGGTGTATACCGTAGTAACACGCCGGAATTTGGCGTGCTGATTCCTGAAAATCCGCGTATTACGCAAGAAGTGATCATCCCACATACCGCCTGTGGGGGTGCCAAAGACGGCCAGGTCATTTCGGCCAAGATCGTGCAGCAGCCCGCCACGCGGGTGCAGCCGGTGGGTGAAGTCATCGAAGTGCTGGGTGAGCGCATGGATCCTGGCATGGAGATCGACATTGCCATTCGCAGCTATGACATCCCCGCCGAGTTTCCGCCAGAGGTACTGGATCAAACCAGCGAAATCTCTGCCGAGGTCTTGGAGGAGGATAAAAAGCATCGCGTCGATCTGCGTGACATTCCGCTTGTCACCATTGATGACGAATCTGCCAAAGACTTCGACGATGCTGTCTGCGCTTGGAAGACCAAATCCGGTAGTTGGAAGCTGCTGGTAGCGATTGCCGATGTGTCGCACTATGTTCGACTCGGCACTGCGCTGGATGATGAAGCGCGTACGCGTGGGAACTCGGTTTACTTCCCCGGTCAAGTCGTCCCGATGTTGCCGGAGCTGCTCTCCAATGGTCTCTGTTCGCTGAATCCGCATGTCGACCGCCTGGTGATGGTGTGCGAGATGAATATCTCCAAAACCGGCGCCATTAGCCGCTACTCGTTCTATGAAGCCGTGATGAACTCCCATGCTCGCCTGACCTATAACAAGGTGGCGGCGATGTTGGATGGCGAGAGCGAAGAGGGTGAGGCGCTGCGTCGTGAGCATGCGGAATTAGTCAAGCCGCTCAAAAACCTGCACGAGCTGTATGGCCTGCTGCGCTCTGCTCGGGAAGAGCGCGGAGCGATCGATTTCGATACTACCGAAACAGCGATCATCTTTAACGATGAGCGCAAGATCGAAAAAATCGTGCCGCGTACCCGCAACGACGCTCACAAGCTCATCGAGGAGTGCATGCTGGCCGCCAACGTAGCCACGGCGCGCTTCTTGGATAAGCATGACCTGCCTGCGCTTTACCGTATTCATGAGCGGCCCACGCCCGAGCGCTTAGACAAGCTGCGCCTGTTCTTGAGTGAGCTGGGGCTTTCCTTGGGTGGGGGCGACGAACCCACGCCGCAAGACTATCAAGCGCTGCGTGAAGCCATCGCTGACCGACCGGACGCCGATATTATCCAGACGGTCATGCTGCGCTCGATGAATCAGGCGGTCTATTCGCCGCAAAATGAAGGGCACTTCGGTTTGGCGTACCAAGCGTATGCCCACTTCACGTCACCGATTCGCCGCTATCCCGATCTCTTGGTTCACCGCGCTATTCGTTCGGTCATTCGCGGGCCGCGCCAGACCAATACGGTCGTGCGGGTAGAGGGAGCGCCGGTAGAGCCGCCGAGCAAGTGGTGCCCCTATACCTTCGAGCAGATGCTGGAACTGGGCGAGCACTGCTCGATGACCGAGCGACGCGCGGATGAAGCGACTCGCGATGTCGAGAGCTGGCTTAAGTGTGAGTTCATGTCCGATAAGCTTGGGGAGACGTTCGAAGGCACGATTGCCTCTGTAACGCAGTTCGGTCTGTTTGTTCGTCTGGACGACTTCTATGTAGAAGGCCTAGTGCATGTCACCTCGCTGCCGTCGGACTACTATCATTACGAAGCCGAGAAGCATCGCCTAAAAGGGGAGCGCACGGGTACTACGTATCGCTTAGGCGACGGTTTGACCGTGCAGGTAGCGCGTGTCGATATGGATGACCGTAAAATCGACTTTGGCCTCGCCGACGATAAGCCACGCCCGCGCCGCCAACCGCGCAAGCGCCGTGGTGAGAGCGGCGGCCCGAAAGCCGCTGCTGCAACCGATAAACAGCCGACTCGTCGTGGCCCGCGCCGTACCCGGAACGGCCCGCGTAAACCATCAGCGAAAAAGGGTTGAGCATGAAGTCGTCGTCATCTCGACGTAACCCGCGTAATGCCGCCATTCGCACGCCGGATGGCTTGGACCAAGTGTATGGTGTTCATGCGTTAGAGAGCCTGCTCGAACGCGGTGAAGCCCCGCGCGAGCTTTGGGTTCAGCAGGGGGCGGGCAACCGCCTAAAAGATGTGGTAGCAAATGCCCAGGTAAGCGGTGCGCGTATTAAAGAGCAGCCTCGCGAGGTGCTTGATCAGCTCACCCAGGGTGCGGCGCACCAAGGCGTGGTGGCGTTTTGCGCGCCATTAACGCCGGAAGGCGAAGAATCGTTATGGCTGAGGTTGCGCGCCTGGCAAGCGCCTACCCCGCCGCTACTGCTGGT
Organism: Vreelandella aquamarina; assembly: GCF_900110265.1. Classification (GTDB taxonomy): domain Bacteria; phylum Pseudomonadota; class Gammaproteobacteria; order Pseudomonadales; family Halomonadaceae; genus Vreelandella; species Vreelandella aquamarina. The sequence continues at coordinate 24,894 of NZ_FODB01000025.1, forward strand.
GCTGGATGGCGTCACCGATGTGCATAACTTCGGTGCCTGCCTGCGTAGTGCCGATGCTGCGGGGGCTCATGGCGTGATTGTCGCAAAAGACAAAGCCGCACCTTTGAATGCCACGGTCAGAAAAGTCGCCTGCGGTGCTGCGGAAGTCGTGCCGGTCTATCAGGTCACGAATCTATCGCGCACCTTGGCCAAGCTCAAAGATGCGGGCGTTTGGATTACCGGTACCGCCGGTGAAGCAGAAGCCAGCGTGTTTGAGATTGATATGACTGGCCCCACCGCGTTGGTGATGGGGGCAGAAGGGAAGGGCATGCGCCGTTTGACCCGTGAAGCCTGCGATAATCTTGCCAAGCTGCCTATGGCAGGGCAGGTGTCGAGTCTTAATGTCTCGGTGGCTACCGGTATTTGTTTGTTTGAAGCCGTTCGTCAGCGGCAGCTTGCAAGTTAGCGGCCAGCCCACTAGAATGCTTGCGCCCGTTTATTCATAAGCGGGCGTTCGTATTGGTAAGTGACTTATACGATCAACAGTTCTGCTTGATGTCCTGTCTCGGCTGTTCGCGGCCTAGAAGGGGCATTTCAGTTAACTCCTTGCTTCCCTGTCGCGGTTAAGGCATTTGCCCTAACGCACACCGGAAGCTGCCAAACCGCAAGGAGATTCCATGCGTCATTACGAAATCGTGTTTATGGTCCACCCGGATCAGAGCGAGCAAGTGCCGGCTATGGTCGAGCGCTACACCAGCATCGTTACCGAAAACGCTGGTACTGTGCATCGCCTGGAAGATTGGGGCCGTCGTCACCTGGCTTACCCGATCAACAAGATCCACAAAGCCCACTACGTGCTGATGAACGTTGAGTGCACCGGCGAGACTCTCGAAGAAATCGAGAACATCTTCCGTTTCAACGACGCCATCATCCGCAGCCTGGTTGTTCGCTGCAAAGAAGCGATCACCGAAGCTTCCCCGATGATGAAGCCGGCAGAAGAGAAGCGTCCGCGTCGCGAAGAAAAACCGCGCGCTGAAACTGAAGAAACTGCCTGATTTTATCCACCGCACGTTTTAAGGAGCTAGTCCATGGCACGTTTTTTCCGTCGCCGTAAGTTTTGCCGCTTCACCGCTGAAGGCGTCAAGCAGATCGACTATAAAGATCTCGACACGCTGAAGGCTTACATCACCGAAACCGGCAAGATCGTTCCGAGCCGCATCACCGGCACCAAAGCACGCTATCAGCGTCAGCTGGCGACCGCTATCAAGCGTTCACGCTACCTGGCACTGCTGCCCTACTCCGATAGCCACCAGTAAGCGTTTGACGTGATGCTGGCACTCGCAAGATGGCTGATGCGTGGCACGCCCTATGCCGCAGGCGGGGCAGCGCTAGCAGCGTTAGTGCCCTGGCTGTTTTGGTTAGGTGCGGCCATTGCGGCGTTAGTGACGCTGCGCAAGGGCTTTGCTCCCGCGCTTCCCGTCATTATCGCTGCGGCATTACCAGCCGGTTTCTGGTGGGCGCAGGGTGATGTGATTCCGCTGGCGAGCGTACTACTCGTTTCGCTCATGGCGGTCATATTGCGCGAGAGGATGCGCTGGAGTGAAGCCTTGATCGTTGGCACCTTAGCGGCCGCGGTCATGGTGCAGCTTGGCATCTTCAGCCCGCCGGGTGGCACCGAACTCATGCTGGAGCAGCTGCGCGAGAGCTCGCAAGAGATCGACCGCATGCTCACGGAGTTTGCCAACCAAGGCATCGATACGACGACTCTGGCCGCCATGGTCATTGGCGGCGTCACGGGGTTGGTTGTGTTGTTAGCGGCCATCGCATGTTTGGCGCTAGCACGCAGCTGGCAGGCTGGGCTTTATAACCCAGGTGGCTTTCGTGAAGAATTCCATGCGCTGCGCCTGGCCCCTAAAGAACTCGCTATTTTAGTAGTGCTTGGGGTGGCAGGTATGGTGCTGGGAGCGCAGGCGCTGGCCATGCTGAGTTGGATTCCGCTGCTGATAGCCGGTATTGCGTTAGTGCATGGGTTTATTGGAATTAAGGGGATGAACGGGCTGTGGCTGGTGGCATTTTATGTGCTGCTGATCACGACCTGGCCCACGATTCTCATTGTGCTGCTGTTGGGGCTGATTGATACATTCGCGAACGTTCGCGCACGCCTTGCCCGCAGCAATTGACAAGAGGTTTACGAGATGGAAGTCATTCTGCTCGACAACATTGGTAAGCTGGGCGGCCTGGGTGACAAGGTCACTGTTAAGCCTGGTTATGGTCGTAACTACTTGGTGCCTTACGGTTTAGCCGTACCGGCTACCAAAGAAAACGTTGAAGCGTTCGAAGCGCAGCGTGCAGAGCTTGAAGCTCAAGCCGCTGAGCGTAAAGCAGAAGCCCAAGCACGTGCTGAGCAGCTTAACGACATCGAACTGTCGTTGGTTTCTAAAGCGGGTGATGAAGGTAAACTGTTTGGTTCTATCGGTCCGCGTGACCTGGCCGACGCGATCTCCTCTGCTGGCATCGAAGTTGCCAAGAGCGAAGTCCGTATGCCGCAGGGCCCGATTCGTCAAACTGGCGAATACGACATCGACCTCCACCTGCATGCAGAAGTGGACGCCGTTGTACGCGTGGTCGTTGTCGCCGAGTAATCTCGCTCGCCAACGCTAACGCCTCTAAGGGCGCGGGATATCCCGCGCCCTTTGTCTTTTTAAGCTGCTACTGATTCGCTATGCCAGTGGTACGAAGGAAGCTGCCCGGCTAAGATAAGCGCCGTTGGCAATGCGTTATTTTAAGGAGCTCGCTATGCAGGACCAGCCTTCTGCTGATCAAGAAACGGCGGCGCTTAAGCTGCCGCCGCACTCGCTAGAGGCGGAGCAGTCGGTGTTAGGCGGGCTTATGTTGGACAATCAGGCGTGGGACAACGTCTCTGAGCGCTTGGTAGCCGACGATTTTTATCGTTATGAGCACCGGTTGGTGTTCAATGTCATGATTCATCTAGCGGAGTCAGGGCAGCCGCTAGACGTAGTCACGCTTTCCGAAGCGCTGGAAGCCCGTGACCAGTTAGATACTGTAGGTGGGCTCGGGTTTTTGGCAGAGCTGGCCCGCAATACACCCTCAGCCAGCAACATTCGCGCCTATGCAGATATTGTTCGCGAACGCGCCACGCTGCGTAAGCTGATTCGGGCAGCCAATCAAATTGCTGAAGGGGCGTTCTCTCCGCAAGGGCGGCCCGCCGATGAGCTGTTAAACGAAGCCGAGCGGCTAGTGTTTCAAATTGCCGAAGAGCGCCCCAAAACCGGTGGCCCCATTGGTATGAGCGACCTGCTTACCAAAGCGGTCGACCGTATCGATGAGCTCTTCAACCTCAAAGGCGAGATGACCGGGCTATCGACCGGCTTCCGTGACCTGGATGAAATGACCTCCGGCCTGCAGCCCTCGGACTTGGTGATCATCGCCGGGCGCCCCTCGATGGGCAAGACGACTTTCGCCATGAACTTGGTCGAGCACGCGGTCATCTCTAGCGACAAGCCGGTGATGGTGTTCTCCATGGAGATGCCCGCCGAATCGCTGATGCTGCGTATGCTCTCTTCACTGGGGCGCATTGACCAAACGCGGGTACGTTCGGGGCAGTTAGAGGATGAAGACTGGCCGCGCCTCACCTCGGCAGTGAACCTGCTGAAAGATAAACAGTTGTTTATTGATGATACCGCCGCGCTCTCGCCCAATGAAATGCGCTCACGCCTGCGCCGCGTGGTACGCGAGCACGGTAATATGGCGCTCATCATGATCGACTACCTGCAGCTAATGCAGATACCCGGCTTCTCCGAAAACCGTACCGGCGAGATCTCCGAGATCTCCCGCTCTTTGAAAGGTTTGGCAAAGGAGTTCAACTGCCCGGTTGTGGCGCTTTCGCAGCTCAACCGCTCCCTTGAGCAGCGCCCCAACAAGCGCCCCGTGATGTCGGATTTGAGGGAATCGGGAGCGATTGAGCAGGATGCTGACGTCATTGCCTTCGTTTATCGGGATGAGGTGTATAACCCGGATAACCCTGACAACCAGGGGATTGCGGAGCTGATCATCGGTAAGCAGCGTAACGGGCCGATTGGTACGGTGCACATGGCCTTTATTGGTAAATACACGCGCTTTGAGGACCTGGCTCCCGATAGCTATGGCGAAGCGTTTGGCGATTAACTTGAGCGACATGGGGGAGAACGTATAATGCGCACCCTCATGAGCAGTTCGCCTCGAGCAGATAGATAGACAGGAGTAACAAATGGCAGGTGGTTTTAGGCGCGGTAACCGCAAACGTCTTCCTAAGTTGGAAGGCCGCGGTGAACTCCAGTCGCTAGAGCGCGAGGGGCCTTTTAAAGAGTGGCTGGGCATGCCCGACCTTTATCGCTACTTTCTGGTAGTGGAGGGAGAGAAGTACAGCTACCAAACGGAAGATGCTGAACTTCCCGTCGCGGTCGGCGACAAAGTAGTGTTTCGGTACAAAGAGACCAAAGGCGGTAATTGGATTGACCGCAACTCGCTGGGTAAGGCGATTGATCCGTCCGAGTATCAGTAAATCGACCATAAGTTGACGAGTTGGTCAGGAACTCTTTTCTGTTATTGCCCTCTTAGGCAGTTAGTGCCACGGTAATATCATTGTCATGGGGCCGCGTCATGCTGTGCTCCATGACGATGACCAATAACAGGAGGGAACCATGGAACTGAAAGCGCTCAAACAGTTCGTCGCGAGTCACGACAACTTTGAGATTCGGGTGATTACCCATTCGGGAAGCCGCTTCTACCAAGTAGAGCTAGAAGATGTAGAAGGCGAACGCCATATGCTGATGCAACGTAATAAGCCGATGCTGTTCCGTTCATTAGATGACGTTTATCTGGAGCTAAAACGTGCAGGCATCCATCGCGCTTACCTGGTGCAACATGTGCCGCAGGATGAAGTGATTGGTCACGACGCCCATTACAGCTCGCCACTGACCTCGCGTATGCCGCTAGTTTTTTAATCACTGGTTAACTAACGGTTTAACCTAACGCTTTTCCCACCACAGCCCCAGCCGGATACGGCGTCGGGCAAAAAAACGGTAGCCTGCATCCATCATGCTTCGCAGGCCCGCTAAGCAAGAAAGTCTTACCAGCCGCCGGTAGCCCAACACCGCATACAGGGCCCGCCCGGCTGGCGTCCATGCCGATAAACCATCTCCCTGATTATGCCGCGACTTTGCCGAAAAGTGTTAAGATTTTGCCCATTATGTACTGCACCTAAGGAGTGAGCGAGATGGCCGATAGCGTTGTAAAGGATCAACCCGGTGAGGGGCGTTTAACTCATGCGCCCAGCAGTCACCCTGCGGTTCCCCGCGCCAAGGTGGGCGTAGTTCTGGCCAACCTGGGAACACCCGATGCCACCGACTACTGGTCCATGCGCCGCTATCTCAGCGAGTTCTTATCCGATAAACGGGTTGTGGATTACGCCGGTTGGAAATGGCAGCCGCTGCTGCAGCTGATCATTCTCACCAAGCGGCCTTTTTCATCTGGCCATGCGTATAAAAGTATTTGGAATAATGAGAAGAATGAAAGCCCGCTGCTAACCATCACGCGTGCCCAAACGGAAAAAATGACCGAGCGCTTAAAGGCGTTGTATGGCGATGATGTAGAAGTTGATTTCTGCATGCGCTACGGCAACCCCTCCACCGATAGCGTGCTAAAGCGTATGAAAGAGAAGGGCTGCGAGCGCATTGTGTTCTTCCCGCTTTACCCGCAATACGGCTCGCCCACCACCGCGACGGCGAATGATCAGGCGTTTCGCACGCTGATGAAGATGAAGTGGCAGCCCTATATTCGCACCGTGCCCGCTTATTTTGAGCATCCTGCCTATATCCAGGCGCTGGCGAATTCGGTACAGGAAGCTTATGACGGGTTTGAGAGCCGCCCGACCAAGTTAGTTGCCAGCTATCACGGGGTGCCTGAGCGTTATTTAATGGAAGGCGACCCCTACCACTGCCAATGCCAGAAAACCACACGGCTGCTGCGTGAGAAGCTGGGCTTAAGCAAGGAGGAGGTGGATACCGCCTTTCAGTCGCAGTTTGGCCCCGAGAAGTGGGTTGGCCCGCAAACAGTGGAGCACGTTGCCGAGCTGGCCAAGCAGGGGCATAAGCATATTGCGATTCTTTCGCCAGCATTCTCTTCTGATTGTGTGGAAACCCTTGAGGAGATCAAAGAGGAGATCCACGACAGCTTTATGGAAGCGGGTGGCGAAACCTTTAGCTATATCCCCTGTTTGAATGACCGCGATGACCATATAGATGCACTATTGGCAGTGGTCAATAACGAGCTCTCTGGCTGGTTGTCGACACCGTAAAGTCGCGTATTTGCTATAAAAACCGTCTAGCGTATTACGTTAGGCGGTTTTTTATTGGGGCCGTCTTTTCTAGAAATGTGAGAAACGCTAGTATAAGGTTTGTGCATATAAAATCACACTTATTCAACGTTTAAGCGGCTTGTGCATCTGTATAGGCGGCTTATTGGGATGAATGAACGTCACTAGGGAGAAAGCGCCGGATGCAATTTGCCGTGTTAATGGGCTTCGTGTTGGCAGCGTCTTCACCGCTGCTCAACCGTTGGTTTGGGGAGCGAACAAGCCTGCTGCTTGCGCTGTTTCCGGCGTTTCTGGCTGGTTGGTTTTTTAGTCAAGCGCCCCTGGTGTTGAGTGACGGGCCTCAGTTACTTGAGTGGTCGTGGGTGCCTTCGCTAGGCATTAGCCTTAGCTTTTTACTGGATGGCCTTTCTCTGCTGTTTGGCTTGCTGATTACGGTGATTGGCACCTGTGTCCTGGTGTATGCGGGTGGCTATTTAAAAGGCCACCAAGATATTGCCCGTTTTCACCTCGCCCTCGTCGCCTTTATGGCCTCTATGCTGGGGCTTGTGTTAGCGGACGGCCTGCTGACGCTGTTTATTTTCTGGGAGCTGACCAGCATCACCTCGTACCTGCTGATTGGCTTTAACCATACTGATATTGAAGCACGCAAATCCGCTCGTCAGGGGCTTTTTGTGACGGTTGCTGGTGGCTTGGCGTTAATGGCAGGTTTGGTGCTATTGGGTATCGCCAGCGGCAGCTGGTCTCTGAGTGAGATTTTGCAGTCAGACGATGACCTGCGCCAGCATGCGCTTTATGCCCCTATGCTGATCTGCTTATTGCTAGGAGCCTTTACCAAGTCGGCGCAGTTCCCATTCCACTTCTGGTTACCTAACGCTATGGCGGCGCCGACCCCAGTGTCGGCCTACCTGCACTCCGCTACCATGGTGAAAGCGGGGATTTACCTGTTGGCACGCCTTCAGCCTGAGCTGGGTGGCACGGCCATGTGGGTGACAATACTCTCAGTGGTGGGGGCGACCACCATGCTGACGGGTGCCTTCTTAGCCATTCACCATACCAATATCAAAAAGCTGCTGGCCTACTCCACCATTATGGCGCTGGGAACGCTCACTATGCTGCTGGGGATTGGCTCCGAATACGCCATGACTGCTTTTGTCACCTTTCTGCTCGCCCACTCCATGTATAAAGGGGCGCTGTTTATGGTGGCGGGCATCCTTGACCATGAAACCGGCACGAAAGACGTCACCGCCATGGGCGGATTACGAAGCGTTATGCCTGTCACGGCGGTAATCGCTTTTGTGGCGGCGCTCTCCTTGGCAGGTGTGCCGCCGCTGTTTGGCTTTATCGGTAAGGAACTCATGCTGGAGGCAGCGTTAGGCGCCGAGCGCATTCAACTGTTGCTGGTGCTGTTTGCTTTCCTGGCAGCCATCTTGACCATTGCGGTGGCGGCGATTATTGCGCTACGGCCATTCTACGGCGCACGCCATGAAACACCCCAAACACCCCATGAGGCGCCGTTGAGTATGCTGATAGGCCCAGGCCTATTGGCATTCGGGTCGCTCGCGCTTGGCTTGGCCCCTGCTGTGCTAGGGGCCGATGCGCTCTTGACCTCGGCAGCAACGGCGGTGGCGGGGGAGACGCTGCCGGTCTCGCTGTCGCTGTGGTACGGCGTCAACGTGGCGCTGATTATGTCGGTGGTGAGCTTGATCTTCGGCTTTTTGCTGTTCAAGCGGTGGGACAGCGTACGCGCCCAGTTAGCCAGGTTGGCACCAGTGATGCGTCATGGCCCCGAGGCGGGGTACGAAGGCTTGATGAATGGCGTCGTGCGCTTCTCTGAATGGCAGACACGCCTGCTGCAAAACGGCTATATGCGCAATTACATCCTGGTCATGCTGGTAGTGCTGATCGCGCTGATTGGCAACTCAATACTGCTGCGCCACTCTCCGCAGCTGGCGCTCTCCCTAGACGTGCGTTTCCATGAAGTCATTGTGGTGGGCACCATGGCAATGGGGGCGCTGTTTGCCACAATTTCACGCTCCCGCTTAGGCGCCGTGGTATCGGTGGGCATTATGGGCTTCTCCATCGCGCTGATCTTTATTCTGTTTAGCGCGCCAGATTTGGGGATTACCCAACTGCTGGTAGAAACCATGACGGTGATTCTGCTGGTGCTTGTGCTCTTTAGGCTGCCGCGTTTTTCGAACCTCTCCACCAACCTTGAGCGCATCCGTGATGGGGCCGTTGCGGCCACCATGGGGGTGTTAATCTTCTTGCTGATCATAACCGCTTGGAGTATCGACCAGTTTGAATCGATCTCTACCTATATGGTGGAAAACAGCGCGCCGCTTGCCTATGGTCGCAATATCGTCAACGTCATTTTGGTGGATTATCGTGCCCTCGATACGCTCGGCGAGATGTTTGTTTTAGCGTTAGCCGCGATTGGTGTGATTGCGATGCTAAAGCTGCGTCATGGGGAGACAGAAGGCAAAGCGACGGATAGCGACAAAGCCAGCGTGAAGGAGCCCTACGATGGTTAAATCAGGCACGATTATTCTGAATACGGCAGCGCGGTTCCTGATGCCACTGCAACTGATGTTCTCGGTTTTTCTGCTGCTGCGTGGCCATGACGAACCGGGCGGCGGCTTTATTGCCGGATTGGTAGCAGCTGGGGCGTTCACTCTTTACCTGTTTGCCTTCGGGGTCAGTGCCACCAAAGAGGTGCTGCGCATGGTCGACCCGCGAGACTTGATCGGCGCAGGACTCTTTTTTGGGATGATCTCGGTAGTGCCCGCTTGGTTCATGGGGCAGCCTTTTCTGACTGCTCAGTGGTGGACGATTCCGGTGATCGACTTTAAAGCGTCTACGCCGCTGATTTTTGATATCGGAGTGTATCTGGCGGTGTTGGGGTCGGTGATGGGCATGGTCATGGCATTAATGGAGGTGGATAAGGATGAGCCATAAGTTACCCAACCCGCTGTTTGCAGGAGGCCGTCCATGGAACCGTTAATGGCACTGGCGATTGGCCTGTTATACGCCACCGCTATTTTTATGATGCTACGCCGCTCTATCGTCAAACTCGTGATTGGCTTGATGCTACTCTCTAATGCCGCCAACCTGCTGATTTTTACTACCGCCGGTATGACTCGTGGCGCACCGCCGCTGATTCCTGAAGGGATGATGCAGCCTTTGGGCGATGTCGCTGACCCACTGCCTCAAGCGGTGGTGCTTACCGCTATCGTGATTGCCTTTGGGGTATTGGCGTTTGCGGTGGTATTGATCCGCCGGGCCTACGAAATCGTTAAGGCAGATGATTTAGACAAGATGAAGGATACCGACACGTGAGGCCTGAAGTCGCACTTCCCGTTTTGCTGCCGCTGCTTTCCGGGGCCATTTCGCTGATGTTTTGGCGCTCGAGGCCCATGCAGCGCTTTATTGCCGTGGCTGGCAACGTCGTACTATTTGTCGTCAGCCTGTGGCTGTTCGTTGCGGTCTTAGAAGATGGCTACATCACCATTCAAATGGGCAGTTGGCCAGCACCGTTTGGGATAACGCTCGTCGCTGACATGCTCAGCGCTGTGATGATTCTGCTCACCGGAATCATCGGCTTGGCCATGGGGATTTACTCCCTGGCGACGACTGGCCGCGGCCACGAAAAATTTGGCTACTACCCCCTTATGCATCTGCTGTTGGCGGGTGTGGCGGGTGCTTTTTTAACGGGCGATATCTTCAACCTCTATGTCTGGTTTGAAGTCATGCTGGTGGCTTCGTTTGCGCTCCTGACGCTGGGAGGCGAGCGCGCGCAGATGGAGGGCGCCATCAAGTATGTGACGCTCAATCTGCTGGCATCGGTCATTTTTCTCACTGCGGTAGGCCTGCTTTACGGCACTGTGGGCTCACTCAATATGGCCGATATCGCGCTGCGCATGGATGAAGCCGAGCACAGCGGCATGGTCGAAGTGCTGGCGGTGATGTTTATGGTGGCCTTTGGTATCAAAGCCGCTGCGTTTCCGCTGTTTTTCTGGCTACCTGCTTCTTATCACACGCCTCCGGTGGCGGTATCCGCACTGTTTGCAGGCCTGTTAACCAAAGTGGGCGTTTACTCACTGTTCCGGGTATTTACGCTAATCTTCGATCAGACCATGGGCTACCTACAGGACATCATGCTGTGGGGGGCCGTTCTCACTATGGTGACCGGCGTGCTGGGGGCGGCCGCCCAGTATGAATTCCGGCGTATCCTCTCGTTTCATATCGTCAGCCAGATTGGCTATATGATCCTGGGGCTGGCGCTCTATACACCACTGGCGATTGCAGGCGGTGTGTTTGCCATCATGCACAACATCATTGTGAAGACGAACCTGTTCTTAATTAGCGGGATTACCCACCGCCTACAGGGCACTTACCAGCTTAAAAAGATGGGCGGGCTATATCGTGAACGCCCTTGGCTGGCCGTGGCGTTCTTTATTAGCGCCTTCTCTCTGGCGGGCATTCCGCCGCTGTCGGGTTTCTTTGCCAAATTCGTGCTGGTGCGCGCAGGCTTTGAGGCAAAGGCTTACGTGGCGACCGGCATCGCCCTGGCCGTGGGTTTGATGACGCTCTACTCCATGGTGAAGATCTGGAACGAAGTGTTCTGGAAGGCGCTACCTGAAGAAAACCAGGTGCCCGAAACACCGACACCGACAGGCGATGATGGCCGGTTACTGAAGCCCAGCCTATGGATGATGTATCTGCCTGTCGTGGTGCTGGCCATGATGTCCCTGCTTATTGGCGTGTTTGCCGAACCCATCATGCTGGTGATGAACCAAATAGGCGATCAATTGATGACGCCCTCAGGCTATATCGAAGCGGTACTCGGTGCCTCCGCAAGTGCGGAAGCAGCGCTACTGGATCCCATTGAGATACAGGCCGAACGTGTCGATGACCGCTTGGAGGAAACACCATGACCGGCGCCATTTGGAACCTCTTGCTTGGTTTGGCCTGGGTGCTGCTGAGCGGCGACTTCTCCGGGTTGAATTTGTTGGTGGGGATGATTTTTGGCTATATCGCGTTGCTGCTGATTGAGCCTCAAGTCGATGGGTTGAAAGGCTATCCTGCTCGTGTGCCGCGCTTCATCGGCTTTCTCGGTTTTTTCATCAAAGAGTTGGTTCAGGCCAACTTACGCGTGGCATTCGATATCCTGACGCCGCCTTGGCACATGCAGCCGGGGGTCATTGCCTTACCGCTGTCGGCACGCACCGAAATGGAGATCACCCTGGTGGCGAATTTGATTTCGCTCACACCGGGTACCCTGAGCCTAGACGTGTCCGATGACCGTAAAGTGTTGTATATCCATGCGATGTTCCTGGACGACGAAGAGGAGCTTCGACGCAATTTGAAAGAGATGGAACACAGGGCACTGGAGTTATTTCGTTAATGGAAACCGTGATTTTAATTAGTCAGGTGATCATGGGCTTGGCGCTCGTGCTGACCTTCGTTCGCGTGGTGCGCGGACCTAGTCTGCCAGATCGCGTAGTGGCCCTAGAACTGTTCTCGACGACGGTCGTGGGATTGGTCGGTGTGTATGCGATTCAATCGGGCGTCTCGAGCTTCTTGGACGCCGCGATCGTGATTGCGCTGATGGGCTTTTTAGCCGCCATTGGCTTTGCGCGCTTTTTAGAACGTGGAGGGCCGCGGGATGATTGATGTAATTAAAGGGGCCATGCTGCTAACAGGGTCTAGTTTTATGCTGTTAGCCGCCGTTGGTTTACTTCGCTTGCCTGACTTGCTGACGCGTATGCACGCCACCACCAAGGCGGCGGCACTCGGGGTGATTTTAATCATGCTGGCATCGGCCATGCATTTTGCTGAAGTGGGCGTAGTGGCACGCTCGTTTGCCATTATTGTGTTTATCTTAATCACTGCGCCGATTGCCGCCCACGTGATTGGGAGGGCCGGATACTTCGTGGGCTCAAGGCTGTGGAGCGGCACGGTGAAAGATGAATTGCGTCCTAACTACGACCCGCTTACCCATGAGCTTAAAAGCGGCATGGAAACCCAGGAAAACGCCAAGCGACACCCGCGTAACACCGACCCAGATTAGCGCGATGAGCACTACCAACGACTTCTTTAAGCCACCTCGTTGTGGCTTTTTTTATGCCTAAAAAACCCGAAATAGAGACGCTATTCTGAAAAACTGTTATGTCAATTTATGTACAATAATTGTACTGTATAAGATGTTTTGTCCATGTATTGCGGCGTGGCGTGGCAGCGACTCCGCGACCCACGCCAAGCTAGATATTTCAACGTATTAAAGCAAGCGGGCCATTACGACCCCAAAGGGCTTTACGTGGCATACTGGCTGCCAGCCCCTGTTCTCTGCCCTTCGGTTTAGCGGCCTAGGGGTGGTATCTCCCTCATTTCTGAGCCATCATCCAGCTCACGCCAAGGATTGCTGAGAGAAGAATGCTATGCCGTTAATACCCGTGTCATTACCCGCCGTGTCGCTGAAACATAACAATTCGTTGAATACTCGCCGAGCCGCTGTATTCCCGTTGTTATTCGTTGCCGCTACGACGCTTGCTCTCCACAGCCCTGCCACACACGCCAGCCCGCAACTAATGACCGAGGTAGATGCAGGAGCCGCTGAAGAGGTGCGCTATGCCAACTTCAATCAGTGGTTAAGCGAGTTTCGTCGCTATGCCGCCAACCAAGGGATTAGCGAAGCGACGCTAGCCTCCGCCTTTGATGGCCTGCGCTACCGCGAGCGGGTGATTGAATTAGACCGCTACCAGCCTGAGTTCGTGCGTGCCATTTGGCAGTATTTGGATAGTGCCGTGTCTACCGCGCGTATTACCAATGGTCAGGAGAAGTACGCGCAACACCGTGAAACAGCCCAGCAGATGCAGCAGCGCTATGGCGTACCAGCAGAAATCATCGTGGCCATCTGGGGCGTTGAGAGTAATTACGGCAGCAACTTTGGTGATTTCTCGACGCTAGAGTCCCTCGCCACGCTGGCCTATGATGGCCGTCGGCGAGACTTTGCTCGTGGGGAGCTGCTAGCAGCACTACGTATTATTGACCAGGGCGACATTGCCGCAGAGCAGATGAAAGGCTCTTGGGCGGGAGCGATGGGGCATACCCAGTTTATTCCCAGCAGCTTTGAGGCCTACGCGGTGGATGGCGATGGCGATGGTCGCCGCGATATTTGGGGTAGCATACCCGATGTGATGGCCTCTACCGCGAACTATCTGGCGCGGGCGGGCTGGCAGGCCGGGCAGCCGTGGGGTACCGAAGTTGTGCTGCCTACCTCCTTTGATTACGCCCAAACCGGCCGCAAGAGCAGCGCTGAGTGGGCCGCGCAAGGCGTGCGTGCGGTGAACGGTGACCTGCCTTCCTTCGATAATGCAGCGGTGATTGTACCGGCCGGGGCGAATGGCCCCGCGTTTATCGTAGGTCCCAATTTCCGCGCTATCTTGCGTTACAACAATGCCACTAGCTATGCGCTGGCGGTTGCCACGCTAGCCGACGCCATTGCTGGGCGAGAGGGCATTTCGCAAGCATGGCCACGCGATGAGGCACCTTTAACCCGTGATGATGTCAGAACGCTCCAGCAGCGTTTGAACAACGCCGGTTACGCGGTAGGCACTGCCGACGGCATTATGGGGCCGAATACTCAGGCGGGGCTGCGTGCCTTCCAGCGCGACCAAGGCCTAGTGCCGGATGGCTTTGCTACTCAGTCGCTGTTAGAGCGGTTGCGCTAGCTCAGGGCGCTTTCATCGCTGTTTGAATCTCTTTGATAGCTAGGCAAACTTCTCACCAAGGATGAGTCGCAATGGGAAAAACATTTCTAGGGGTGTTGGGGGCGAGCGTATTGGCTGGTTCCCTGTTGGTCAGTGCTACCGCACAGGCTGAGGATAAGGTCTTCGGCTGGGTGGAAAATGCTTACATCGAGCCATGGGGGATTGCCGTCAAAGCCAAGCTGGACAGCGGGGCGTTGACCTCTTCTCTGGATGCCCGTGATATCGAGATGTTTGAAAAAGATGGCGAAGAGTGGGTGCGCTTTCGTTTGAAGCTGGAAGATCAAGAGAGCGGTGACACCTTTAGCGACCAAATCGAGCGTCCACTCTATCGCGAGCAAACCGTGCGCGGCGCTGGGGGTCGTGACGAGCGCCCGGTGGTGCTGATGGACGTGTGCATGGGGGATACCATCTACGAGGAGCAGTTTAGCCTGCGTGACCGAGAAGAGATGATTTACCCACTGCTGTTGGGGCGTCGTACTATCAGTCACCTCGGCTTGTTGGATGTGCGCAATACCTTCCTGCAAGAACCCGAGTGTGGGGAGAATGCCACTTACGTTCCCCACGACCCGGAAGACGAGCAGTCGTAACTTCCATCCAACCTAGAACAGCCGTGACAGCAGCGCGGTGACGGCTGTTTCTACCCGCAGGATACGAGGGCCTAGGTGCATTCCCTCGCAGCCTGCCGTCAGTAGCTGCTCCACTTCCCACGGGATAAAACCGCCTTCGGGCCCTACCAGTAATAGCGTTGGCTCATCAATACCGCGCGGGCAGGCATTCTCCATGCCTGGGTGGGCAACCAATCCTCTTCGTTCTGTTAGAAGTGCCGGTAGCTGCTCTTCCATAAAAGGACGAAACCCTTTGCAGAGCGTCACGTTAGGCAGTTGAGTATCCCGCGCTTGTTCTAGCCCAAGTATCAAATGCTGATGAATTTTTTCTGGCCGCAGTTCTGGCGACTGCCAGTAACTCTTTTCAACCCGCTTGGTGTGCAGCAGGGTAATCTCTTTGACTCCTAACGCCGTGACGTGCTCAAGCGTGCGTGCCAGCATACGCGGGCGCGGCAGCGCCAGGACAAGATGAACGGGCAGGGCAGGCGGCGGCGGTTCGTTGATATCTTCCAGCGCAAACAGAGCCTGCGTTTTGTTGAGCTCCGTTAGCGTGGCCTTACCCATAGCGCCGCCTTGAATACCCACGGTTAAGCGATCGCCTTCGTTAGCGCGGTGTACTTCATGCAGATGGGTCAGGCGGCGCGCATCGGTAATACGAGCGTGGTGACCATCGACCTCGCTCGGGTCTAGCAGTATCAAATTCATCTGATTTTGCGCGGGATACCCGGTACTTTTAGTGCCGGGAGGAATAGCGCGTCGCCCGCAGGGCGACTGGGTTACGCCACCGCCTGTCCCGCTCCTCCTGTTAGGTTGGTGAAGGGTGTGATGTAATAGCCGTAGCCATCACCGCGTTGAATCACGGTGCAGTATTTGTGCGAGATGCCTTGCACGGCCCCCTGTTCGGTCTGAATGTTGAAACTGCCGGTTTTGCGTATCGCGACACGCCCCGTATGGGTACCGGCCTTCTTACCGGTGGGTACTATCGCACGCACCATGTCGCCGGTTTGAAAGCCGTGCACCTGCTTCTGCCGCATTAGATAGCCACGCGGAAACCCGTGTTTCGTTAAGCGCGTGCGCTGGTAGCTGCCGCGCCCCATCGCCTTGATCGTCAGTGTCGGCACTGTCCAGTCATGCAGCTTACCAAAAGCTCCGACACAAGCGGCGTCCAGGGCATGCGTCTTGGGGATGTTGAGGCGCTGTCGGTTGTATTTGGTGCGGCCACCGCTGCTCACGGCGACCGGTAAATCCGTGGTTTTGAGCGCGGAGAACAGCGCCCAGCGGGTCGCATTGACCGCACTGGCATCGCGCATCGGTTGCTTGAGCTGGCGCTGCACACGTTCCAGCTGTGCGTCAGCTGATAAGCCGTTAGCCTTGAGGCGCTTTTTCAGGCCTTTGTTGGTGGCGAAAAAATCGGTCAGTGTCTGGCTATCTTTCTCGGCATTACAGGGATGGCAACTCAGCGTCAAATTGCTGACACGATTCGAGCCGCCGCGTGAGCGCGGCACCACATGCTCGATCTCCAGCGGCGTGTCGCCGGTGCCACAGTAGGCACACTCACGCCCCCACTTTTCCAGCAGGTACTCGCGTACTTCGTAGCCCAGCAAGGTGCCTTGCTGGTACTCCACGCCGCTGATCTCTGGGTTATCCAGCTTCTGCGTATCAAAGCGCACTAACTCTTGGCTGATGGCTGTTACAGGAGCCAAACGACTCAACCGGTTCACCCAGGCCATGACGGTATCGACGCGATGCTGCAGCGACGGTGCCAGCCAGCCCTTAGGTTTGATGCGATTATTGAAGCGCGGGGCGCGGTAGCGCAGGTTGGCACTGCAGCGGCGACGCCGAAAGGCGGCGCGTTGCTGTAATGCCTTTTTGATCTGAAAGCCGCGATGGATCAGTTCAAACAGGCACAGTACATGCCGCTGCTGACTGTCCGGTTCGCGCATCAGCGCCAGCCCGGTCGTTTTGCTGCCAGGGTCGATGCCCAGGCGAAGCGGTTGCGTCTCGCCACTGACGCGATCCTTGAGCCGAATCGTGAACGGGTAACGCTTATGCACCACGGCACGACCACGCGCCAGCAGCAACCGAGCGCGTTTTTCACTGCACGGCATCAGTGGCCGCTTGTGTTTGTCCAGTACGAAAACCGCCATGCGATTTCCTCCTAATCCATGCCCTTACGGGCCTGGTGTCGCGGGGCTTGCGCCCCGTCTCCCCTCGGGAATGTCGATAACCGGCTCCTGCCTTGTGGCAGCGGTCAAGACCTTCGGCGTTTTACCTTTCGCCCGGGCGGCGTACCGCAGCATGATCTTGACCTTTCAGAGCCACGGACTGAGGAAGCATCCGTGGGTGAGTCTTGGCGACCTGTTATCAACGTAGCGGCTGTACCGCCCGCTTACCCTGGTCAACTAGGCTTGCTTTCACAAGCTCCCGCCTTCAGGCGGGGGTAGTTGACAGGAAAGGCGTACTTAACAGCACTAATCCGCTAAGCTGGCTTGCATGGGCGCGTGTTGCAGGCACAATAGCAGCAACGGCGACAAAAGCCTCTATCGTGTTTAAGGAGATGCGCTGTGCGCGTAATTCGCAAATATGCCAACCGCAGGTTGTACGATACTCAGCAGAGTCGTTATGTCACTCTTGAAGACTTGCGGCGTTTAATCATTGAAGAAGAGCCGTTTCGCGTTGAAGACGCGAAAAGTGGCGAAGATCTGACGCGCACCATTTTGCTATCGATCATTATCGAACAGGAGCAGGCGGATAGTGAAGCCGAAGTGTTCTCGAACGACCTGCTGGCCCAGTTGATCCGTGTGTACGATATGTCCTCACCGCTGCCGCTGGCGCGTTATTTGGAGCAGGGCACCCAACTGATGCTGGAGCAGCAAAAGCGCATGCAGACCCAGTGGCAGCAGGCGATGCGCCACTCACCCATTGAGTTTATGCGTGAACTGGCCGAAGAGAATATGCGTTTCTGGCAAAATGCGCTGAACCAGCCTACCCAGACGGATGACGACGATAAAACGGACAAAAACTCCTAATCCCCCTTTAGGCCACGTTAGGGACGCGTTGTGGCATAATGCGCCCCAACGACGCTCTCCCGTTTGAGAAGGATACCCATGAAAGTTTTGATGATCGGTGGCGGTGGCCGCGAACATGCCCTTGCTTGGAAACTTGCCCAATCCAATGATGTCGAGCAAGTGTTTGTGGCACCTGGCAACGCAGGGACCGCCACAGAACCTAAGCTGACCAATATCGCTATCGGCGCAACCGACCTGGATGCCTTGGTGGCGTTTGCCCAGCAAGAGCAGATTGCGCTAACCGTGGTGGGCCCAGAAGCTCCGCTGGTGGAAGGCGTAGCGGATCGGTTCCAAGCCGCTGGTTTGACTATCTTTGGCCCCAGCCAGCGCGCGGCACAGTTGGAAGGCTCCAAATCGTTCACCAAAGACTTTCTGGCCCGCCATCACATTCCCACCGCCGATTACCAAACCTTTACCGCTGTTGAGCCAGCATTGGCGTATTTAGCTGATATGGGCGCGCCCATCGTCATCAAAGCGGACGGTTTGGCGGCAGGTAAAGGCGTGATTGTCGCCATGAGCGAAGCGGAAGCCGAAGCGGCGATCCGCGATATGCTTGAAGCCAACGCCTTTGGTGACGCTGGCGCGCGAGTCGTCATCGAAGAGTTTTTGGAAGGTGAAGAAGCCAGCTTTATCGTGATGGTGGATGGCGAAAACGTCGTGCCCATGGCCACCAGCCAAGACCATAAGCGTGCCTACGATGGTGACACCGGCCCCAATACCGGCGGTATGGGAGCCTACTCTCCGGCACCGGTAGTGACACCGGAAGTAGATGCGCGGATTATGGAGCAAGTGATTTTGCCCACCGTGCGTGGCATGGCGGAAGAGGGCAACGCTTACACCGGCTTCTTGTATGCGGGGCTAATGATTGACCCGCAAGGCAACCCCAAAGTAATCGAGTACAACTGCCGTTTTGGTGACCCGGAAACCCAGCCGATTATGATGCGCCTTACCTCCGATTTAGCGGCGCTCTGTTTAGCAGGTGCCAAGGGCGAACTGGCAGACAAGCAGTGCGAGTGGGATAGCCGCGCAGCGGTGGGCGTGGTGTTGGCGGCAGGTGGCTACCCCGGCAGCTACCGCAAAGGTGACGTGATTCACGGCCTAGCCGATGCCGAGCAGGCGCAGTGCAAAGTCTTCCATGCAGGGACGGCGCAAAACGCAGAGGGTGATATCACCACTGCTGGCGGTCGCGTGCTGTGTGTGACCGCCCTGGGCGATAGCGTCTCAGCTGCCCAGCAGCAGGCGTACCAAGGGGTTAAAGCGATTCACTGGGATGGCGTTGAGTTCCGTCGTGATATCGCTTTCCGTGCCATCGCGCGCGAGCAGTAATTACCGGCCTGTTAAGGTCAAACCGTCACCCAGCAAGGAGTTGAACTATGGAGCGTGTTTCGCAGGAGTTCCCTAACGCAGCGGTTATCCATCGTCATCCGCTGACTGTGCGGGTGACGGATATGAACTACGGCCGCCATCTGGGGCATGATGCGCTGGTATCGCTGCTTCATGAGGCTCGTATGCAGGCCTTCGCCGCCCTCGATCTGCCCGAGTGGGATATACACGGCTACCCAAGCGTTGTGGTTGACCTCGCCGTGCAGTATCAACAGGAGGCCCGCTTTCCCGATGCGCTGGTGATAGAAACGGCAGTGCCCGACCCAGAAGGCAAAGCCTTAACGGTGTTCCATAGGGTGACTAAGGCGGAAACGGGCGATGTGGTGGCTACCGCTCGGGTAAATAAACTACTGATTGACTTGGCTGCTGGCCGCCCGGTAGCGATTCCCGATACGGTGAAGCAAACGCTTGCTGATGCAAGGGGGGGATAATGTCCCGAGAATATCCCATCATCGCGGTAACGGGTTCGTCAGGGGCGGGTACCACTACCGTGCGCCGCAGCTTCGAGCGCATGTTTTTGCGTGAAGATGTGCATGCTGCCATGGTGGATGGGGATGCGTTTCACCGCTATACCCGCGATGACCTAAAGCGCATTTTCCGTGAAGAGCCAGAACGTAAAGATGAGCTATCTCACTTTGCCGTAGAAGCCAACTTGCTTGATCGCCTGGAAGGTCTGTTTATCGAGTACGGAGAGCACGGTGCTGGCATCTTCAGGCACTATATCCATGCGGAAGATAAGCAGAAAATTGAAGCCGGGTATCGGGTGGGCACCTTCACCGAGTGGCAGTCGCTGCCTTGCGGCACTGACTTGCTGTTTTACGAAGGGCTGCACGGTGGGTTAGTGACCCAAGAGTACGATATTGCCCGCCATGTGGATCTATTGGTGGGTGTTGCGCCGACCATGAATCTGGAGTGGATTCAAAAGATCGACCGGGACACGAAGCTGCGCGGCTACTCTCAGGAAGCGGTGATCGACACTATCTTGGGCCGTATGGATGACTATGTGCGCTATATCCAGCCACAGTTTTCCCGTACCCATATCAACTTCCAACGGGTGCCCACGGTCGATACGTCCAACCCCTTTGAAGTGCAGGATATTCCGACCGATTCGGAGTCGTTTGTGGTCATCCGTTTCCGCGACCCTTCAACCGTCGATTTCCCTTGGTTGCTGGCGATGATTAAAGACTCCTTTATGACCCGTCCGCATACCCTGGTGGTGCCCGGCGCTCGTATGTCATTGGCGATGGAACTGATTCTGGCACCGCTGGTTCGCCACTTACTGTCGCAGCGCCGTTTTCGCTAACGGGGTAAGCGGGGCTGCCTTTTATCGATAATAAACGCGCCAAACCTAAGGAGGCCGCGATGGAGTGCCTGTTCTGCAAAATTATTAACCGCGACATTCCCGCTGATATCGTGTTTGAAGATGAGCACGTGCTGGCGTTTAACGACATTAGCCCTCAAGCGCCGACCCATCAGCTTATTATCCCTAAAAAGCATATCTCGACGCTTAACGATATTACCGCCGACGACCTAGCCCTCGTAGGCCGCTTGCAACACACCGCCGCGCAGCTTGCTAAGCAGCAGGGGTTTGCCGAGGATGGCTACCGTGTGGTGATGAACTGCAACGAAATGGGCGGGCAGACCGTCTACCATATCCATATGCACTTAATGGGTGGGCGCGAGTTTACCTGGCCCGCAGGCTAAACTGTCTCGCCGACCAACGGTAAACAGCCATCCATAAAAAAGCCCTGCGGCGGGAAACGCCAGCAGGGCTTTTGCATTGCATAACGCCTAAAACATTAGGCGTCGATGCGCTTGTACTTCATGCGCTTGGGCGTGTCATTACCGACGCGTTTCTTGTGATCTTCTTCGTATTCGGTGTAGTTACCGTCGAAGAACACCACTTCTGAATCGCCTTCAAACGCCAGAATATGCGTGGCGATACGATCCAGGAACCAACGGTCGTGAGAAATCACCATGGCACAGCCAGGGAAGGCGAGCAGGGCTTCTTCCAGGGCGCGCAGGGTTTCGATATCCAGGTCGTTAGAGGGCTCATCCAGCAGCAGCACGTTAGCACCCTGTTTTAGGGTTTGCGCAAGCTGCAGGCGGCCACGCTCACCACCGGAAAGCTCATCCAGACGCTTCTGCTGGTCGTTGCCTTTGAAGTTAAAGCGACCAACGTAGGCTCGCGAAGAAACTTCATAGCCATTGATGTTGAGAATATCCTGGCCATCGGACACTGCTTCCCAGACAGTTTGCTTGTCGTCTAGGGCGTCACGCAGCTGTTCAACATAGGCAATGTCGACGGTTTCGCCGATTACCACTTCGCCAGCATCCGGCTGCTCTTTGCCGGTTACCAGCTTAAACAGCGTCGATTTACCGGCACCATTACCGCCCACAATACCCACAATCGCCCCTTGGGGAATAGTAAAGGAGAGATCCTGGTAGAGTAGTTTGTCGTCAAAACGCTTGGTGACGTTGTGGAACTCGATCACTTTGTCACCCAAGCGCGGGCCAGGCGGAATGTAGATCTCGTTGGTCTCATTACGCTTCTGGAAATCGCCAGACTGCATCTCTTCAAAGCGGTTAAGACGCGCTTTGCTCTTCGCTTGGCGGCCTTTGGCGTTGCTGCGCACCCACTCAAGCTCTTGTTTGATGGCTTTCTGACGAGACGCTTCCTGTTTGGCTTCTTGGGTCAGGCGCTGCTCTTTCTGCTCAAGCCACTGGGAGTAGTTGCCTTCAAACGGAATACCTTGGCCGCGGTCCAGCTCAAGAATCCAGCCCGCGACGTTATCCAAGAAGTAACGGTCGTGGGTAATCGCAACGACAGTGCCGTTGTAGTCATGCAGGAAGCGCTCCAGCCACGCCACGGATTCAGCATCCAGGTGGTTGGTGGGCTCGTCCAGCAGTAGCATGTCCGGGCTTGAGAGCAGTAGGCGGCAAAGCGCTACACGACGACGCTCACCACCAGAAAGGTTGCCTACTTTGGCATCCCACGGCGGAAGGCGCAGCGCTTCTGCGGCTACCTCCAGCTTACGCTCAAGGTTGTGTGCATCGGCAGCTTCGATAATATTCTCAAGCCGTGCCTGCTCGCTGGCCAGGGCGTCAAAGTCGGCATCGGGTTCGGCGTAGGCAGCGTATACCGCGTCTAGTTTTTCCTGTGCCTCTTTGATGGCGCCTAAGGCCTCTTCGACGGTATCCCGAACGTTTTTCTCGTCGTCCAGCTGCGGCTCCTGGGGCAGGTAGCCCACGTTGATGCCGGGCATCGGACGAGCTTCACCTTCAAACTCTTTATCGACACCGGCCATAATGCGCAGCAGCGTGGATTTACCGGCACCGTTTAAGCCCAGCACGCCGATCTTGGCGCCAGGGAAGAACGAGAGCGAAATATCCTTGAGAATTTGCTTTTTGGGCGGCACGACTTTGCCAACCCGATTCATGGTGAATACGTATTGCGCCATGGAAATCCGTTAGGTTGTGGTAAAAGCGAGACCAGCAAATATGCTGGCTTGGTGCACAGATGATAGTGCCCAGCGCGGCTAAAGGCCAGCAAAGCAGTGGGGCAAGCGTAGAGTGGTCAAGCCGCAAAGATAAGGGGCACTCATTTGGGTGCCCCTCGGGTATGTCCACCTTGAAAACGCTTAATAGATTGGCAAGGCGCTACTCTTCTTCGTCCCAGTCATCTTCAATCGCGCGCTGTAAGCGACGCTCTTCAAGCCACGCTTCTACCTGACGGCGAGCGCGCAGGGTATCCGCTTTACTGGGTTTGCTTTTACCGTAGTGATCGTCGTTGACTGCATCCAAGTTATCAAACTCGTCAGCATCAAGCCCATCGTTGGTGTAGGTTTCACGATTTAAGGGGTCACGGCTCATGGTATGCCCTCCAACCCAAGCCGGCGCACCGGCATCACAACGGCTCCTTACCCAACAGAAGCAAAGTAAGAAGCGCCTAACGCTAAACAAGCGCCTTGCCGCTATATAACGCCACTTGGATTGAAGTTCAAGCCCTATCTTTGTTTTTATGATGACAAATGTTTATTTGGCGTTTTCTTGCTGATTTTTTAGCGCTGACAGTGCCAATTGGGCCTCAACGCGTTCGGTCACATCTTTCTGAACACCGATGTAGTACATCAAGTTGTCGGCTTCGTCATAAACTGGCGTAATTGACAGCTCATTCCAGAACATAGTGCCGTCTTTACGGTAGTTACGCAGCACTTCCCGCGAGGGGCGGCCATCCTGTAACGCTTCGCGGATCGACGATAGCGCATCCTGGTCGCGGTCTTCGTTTTGCAGAAAACGGCAGTCGCGATACAGAATTTCATCCGCACTGTAGCCCGTTAAGCGCTCAAAGCCCTTGTTCACGTAAATCAGGATGTTTTCGTCACCTTCCTGCTCCGCAACGACGATGCCATCTTCAGAAGCGTCAATAATGCGCTCAAGTAACTCCGGGTTGATCAAGGGAGATCGTTTCATCAATGGATTCCTGTTGCTTTCGTTCTTTCGTAGCCATGGCGCTGTTGATCAGCGCGGGGCTCTCTTACTGCAGGACGATGCGGAATTTCACACTACCGAATAGAGGTAGAATAGCAAAAAAACAGCTCTCTACCGCCAACTGCTGCCCATCATGGCGAGCGTTGCGGTGCTTTGCAATCAACAACGCTATTCGGCTTCCGGTAACCGCTGTGCGCTGAACATCGCCCCCACTGCCGTGAGCGCCAAGACCACCAGCAACATGGCGCTTCCTAGCCATTGCGCCAACGCGCCGATAATACCCCCGACAACCAGCATCAGTACGCCCGTAAGCGTATTGGAAAGCGCTACGTAAAGGGCGCGATTGTCTTGGCTGGCAATATCCACCAAATAGGTTTTGCGACCCAGGCGAACACCGTGATGCACAATCACCAATAGCGCATAAATCGCGGCATAGGGTAAAACGCTCTGCGTCCAGTCACCCGGCAACCAAGCTAAGGCCGCGCCTAATAGGCAGCACAACACCGTACCCACGGCAGCGTCGCGCATGACCCGGCGGCTGGACTGATCCGCGCGTTTTCCCCATATCGGGCTTGCCACCATAGCGGCTAGGCCGGATACCACCACTAAAATGCCTAGGCCGCCCAGCTCGGTTCCGCTCTGCTGCTGGCCGAGTAGCGCCAGGTAAGGCAGCGCCAGCGCGCTTGAAAGTAGCAGGGCCCTAGCGACATTGAAGTGTAAAAACGTGCGGTCTTCACGCAGTAGCGATAGCCCCAACTTAATGCTATCCCAGGCGTTTTCGCCGCCCTCGATGGAACCTGGCACCTCTTTAATGCGGGCTGCGCACGAGTTATTGTCAAATTCTGTGTATGGCCGGTCAGGCGGCAGTCCTGTCTGACTGATCGGTCAAGGGTTCGCCGTCCTTGAACTGGACGTTGTTCACGACCAGCTCCAGCTTGTTGAACCCCTTGATCCGCTTCCAGCGCTTCTGGGCGCTCTGAAGCAGCTTGAAGACCATCGCCAGGGTCGTCGCTCTGGAGCCGCAGTTCCGGCTGCGCTTGCTCCGCAGGCGGACCGTGGCGAAGGTCGACTCGATCGGGTTGGTGGTGCGGATATGCACCCAGTGTTCTGCCGGGTAGTCATAGAACGCCAGCAGCTCCTCCCGATCCTTGGCCAGGCACTCCATGGCTCTGGG
>NZ_FODB01000107.1 GCF_900110265.1 Vreelandella aquamarina
CGTTCTATGGCGAGGCTTCATTCGCTTAGCAGATCTTGTTGCTGGATTCCAAGCTGCCAATCCAGATGCATCATCGACTTGTGGGTAATTGCAAGGTTATTGGACCGCTTACTGAAAATGTGGCCGCTCTGACTTGACCAGAACAAAGTGTGGGTTAGTCTTGAATTGTTTTTATTCATGAGTCATGTCGTCATGTTGAAAGGTGCGCGTTGGATAACGCACAACAGGAGTGGCGATTCACGCAAGGGAGAAGCAGATGGACGCCATTATCCAGGCATTTCATGAGCAAACGCCGAATGCCAGTGTCGTGAAGGAACGCATCGCCTTTGGTACGTCTGGCCACCGTGGCCGCGCCACCGAGCGTACGTTCAACGCGGCACATATCATCGCGATTACCCAGGCGGTGGTGGACTACCGCAAGGAAGAGAACTATCAGGGGCCGCTGTTTCTGGGCGTAGATACCCACGCACTTTCACGCCCCGCTTGGGAGTGTGCGCTGCGTGTGCTGGTGGCCAACCAGGTGCCGGTGTTGGTTGAGAAGGGGCATGGTTATACGGCAACCCCGCTGGTCAGCCAGGCCATCATCCATTACAACACTCAGCACCCGCTGGGTGACCCTGCTGCCAAGGCCGATGGGTTGATCATCACGCCTTCGCACAATCCGCCGGAAGATGGCGGCATCAAGTACAACCTGTACCACGGTGGCCCCGCCGATACCGAAGCGACCCGCTGGATCGAACTGCGTGCCAATGCCTACCTGCTGTGCCAACTGAGCGATATTGCTCTGGTGTCGTTGGAAGAGGCGCTGGCCCAGGTGCAGGAGTATGACTTCACCGCGCATTATGTAGCGCAGTTGGGCAGCGTGGTGGATATGGCGGCGATTCAAAAAGCTAACTTAACTCTGGGCGTGGACCCCATGGGTGGCACGGCGTTGCCGGTGTGGCAGGCGATTGGTGAGCATTTCGGCCTGCACCTGGAAGTCGTGAACACCACTATTGATGCCAGCTTCAGCTTTATGCCGCCCGATCACGATGGCAAGATCCGCATGGACTGCTCCAGCGCGGATGCCATGTTGAATCTGCTGAAGATTAAAGACCGCTTCGATATCGCCTTTGGCAACGACCCGGACGCCGACCGCCACGGCATTGTGGATGCCAACGGGTTGATGAATCCGAACCACTTTTTAGCGGTGTGTGTGGATTACCTGATTAGCCATCGCCCGCAGTGGAGCGATTCGCTGAAAATCGGTAAAACGCT
Source organism: Vreelandella aquamarina (assembly GCF_900110265.1). Classification (GTDB taxonomy): domain Bacteria; phylum Pseudomonadota; class Gammaproteobacteria; order Pseudomonadales; family Halomonadaceae; genus Vreelandella; species Vreelandella aquamarina. The sequence goes on from NZ_FODB01000107.1 coordinate 1,258, forward strand.
GGTCTCTTCTTCGATGATCGACCGCGTTGTGGCTTCGCACAACCGTGAGCTGTTTGAAGTGCCGGTTGGCTTCAAGTGGTTCGTGGATGGCCTGCATGAAGGCTGGTTAGCCTTTGGTGGTGAAGAGAGCGCTGGCGCGAGCCTACTTACCCAAGAAGGGAAAGCGTGGTCTACCGATAAAGACGGTATCGCGCTGTGCTTGCTGGCCGCTGAGATTATGGCCGTTACCGGCAAAACGCCCAGTGAGTATTACCAAACCCTCACCGAACGCTTTGGCGAGCCGTTCTATAAACGGGTTGATACCGCCTGCAGCGCAGAAGAGAAAGCCGCATTTAAAAACCTCACCGCCGATAGCATCACCGACACCACCTTGGCAGGCGACCCCATCACCGCCGTATTGGTCAAAGCACCGGGTAACCAAGCCGCCATTGGTGGTTTGAAAGTCACCACCGAAAACGGCTGGTTCGCGGCACGCCCTAGTGGCACGGAATCGCTCTACAAAGTGTACGCCGAAAGCTTCAAAGGCCCACAGCATTTGGATGAGTTGATCGAAAGCGCCACCGCGCTTTTATCAGGCGTATTGAAAGGGTAAGTAGTTCACGTAGCGCGGCGTAAGCGGAGCGCACCCGCGAAGCACTCCGTCAGGAGTGCCGATGGTGGCACCCAGGTATGATCACTCACGGTGCCTTCATCCAGGCGGCTACCCGCCGCCTTCGCGGGTGCCTCTTTCGCTCGTTGCTCTCGCTCTTTCGTTACGCCGCGCTACGGGGATGTGCAGACACTCGTAGCGCGTGGTAAGCGGAGCGCACCCGCGAAGCACTCCGCCAGGAGTGCCGATGGTGGTACCTAGGTATGATCATTCACGGTGGCTTCATCCAGGCGGCTACTCGCCGCCTTCGCGGGTGCCTCATTTGCTCGTCCCTCGCAAGATTCGTTACGCCGCGCTACGGGTATGTGCAGTTGCCCAGTGTTGGTAGGTTTTACGGCACTTGAGGTGGGCACCCGTAGCGCGGCGTAAGCGGAGCGCACCCGCGAAGCACTCCGCCAGGAGTGCCGATCTTGGCACTGAGTTGTGATCATTCACGGCGGCTTCATCCAG
>NZ_FODB01000008.1 GCF_900110265.1 Vreelandella aquamarina
TCTTCGGGATCATCAAACACGTGATGGGGTTCCGGCAGTTCTCGCTACGCGGACTGGATAAGGTCAGCGGCGAGTGGCGATTGGCCACCATGGCGTGGAATATCAAGCGGATGCACCGGTTGACGGCGGGCTGAGGGCTCGCCGCGCCCAACCGGCCAGCAGGCAAGGCGTCAGAACCGCCTTGCAGAAGCTGAGGGGCAGGTTAAGAGCCACACAACAGCACCAACACCAACACCAACACAGGGGGGGGTGAAGAACCCACGCCTCAGCTCATCCATTAACCTCAAGTCCGACAGACTGCTAGGTGCTCTTCATAGTCGCGGCGCTGCCGATCGTTCATGATGTCGTAGATCAGCCGCCGAACGTCGCTGTTCTCCATGGCGGGCACATTAAGCCGACGAATATCGCCATCAACACGTATCATGGGAGGCAGACCCGCCGAAAGGTGCAAGTCGGATGCATTCTGCTTTGCCGAGAATGCCAGCAGTTCGGTAATATCCATCTCTCTTTCCCAGCTGCGGTAAGGTGCTTGAGTATGACAGACAACGCGCTCCCCGAGTCACTTGCATCTGCGCGTGAACGCCTGCGCCGGGCGCTTGAGGATGCCGGACGCTCGCCCACCAGCGCCACCCTGCTGGCGGTGAGCAAAACCAAGCCCGCCGAGATGCTGCGCGAAGCGTGGCAGCACGGCCAGCGCGAGTTTGGTGAAAACTACCTGCAAGAGGCGCTGGATAAACAAGCGGCGCTTGAGGATCTTGACGGCATTGTGTGGCACTTCATTGGCCCACTGCAATCGAACAAGACCCGCGCTGTGGCCGAGCAGTTTGCCTGGGTACACAGCGTTGACCGGTTAAAGATCGCCAAACGCCTGAGCGAACAGCGCCCGGCAGCGTTACCGCCGCTAAACGTATGCCTGCAGGTCAATATTAGCCGCGAGGCCACGAAATCCGGCGTGCTGCCCGAGGGTACCTTGGCACTGGCCCAAGAGATTGCCGCCCTGCCAGGCCTCGCCCTGCGCGGGCTGATGGCGATTCCCGCCCCGACGGAGACGCTAGAAGCACAACGCCAGCCGCTGGCAGCGCTGCGCCAGCTATTAGAAGAGCTCCAAGCGGCACTGCCTGAAGCACCGCTGGATACGCTCTCGATGGGTATGAGCGACGATTTAGAAGCGGCTGTCTTAGAAGGCGCCACGCTGGTACGTTTAGGCACCGCCATTTTTGGCGCTCGGGGCTAACTACGGTTCACACAGCACGCGGCTCACACAACTCACGGTTTACTTTACACGCTGCAAGACGCAGCCATTTGCGAAAAAGGATACCCCCATGGCGAGCAAGATCACCTTCATTGGCGCAGGCAATATGGCCGGTGCCATTATCGGCGGCCTGATCGAAAGCGGTGTCTCACCTAGCGACATCACCGCCACGGCCCCCAACGAAAGCGAACTGGCTCCGCTGAAGGCGCGCCTGGGTATTCATACCCACACCGACAACAGTGCAGCGGTTAACGGTGCAGATGTGGTCGTGCTGGCGGTCAAACCGCAGATCATGCGCGGCGTTTGTGAAGCCCTGCGTGAAAGCGTTCAGCAGCAGGCGCCGCTGGTAATTTCCATTGCTGCAGGCCTGGATGCCAACACCATCGACCAGTGGCTGGGCGGCGGCAACGCCCTGGTGCGTTGCATGCCCAACACCCCGTCACTGGTCGGCATCGGTGCCAGCGGCCTGTACGCCAACGCGGCGGTCAGCGATGCCCAGCGCACCCTCGCCACGCAGCTAATGGAAGCCGTGGGTATTGTCGAGTGGGTCGAGGAAGAGCGTTTACTAGATGCGGTGACCGCGGTTTCCGGCAGCGCCCCGGCTTACTTCTTCTTAATGTTTGAAGCCATGGAAGAGGCCGCCGTGAAGCTCGGCCTGCCTGCTGAAACCGCCCGCCGCTTGGCCATTCAAACCGCCCTAGGCGCGGCTACTATGGCCCAGCGCAGCGATAAAGACCCGGCCACGTTGAAGCAGAACGTGATGTCGCCGGGCGGCACCACCGAGCGCGCTATTGCGCATATGGAAGATGCGCACCTGCGCACGATCATTGCCGACGCCATGCAGGCCTGCGCCGCGCGCGCCGATGCCATGTCCAAAGAGCTAAGCGGTAACGATTGAGTCTTACGTAGGCAACCGACCGTGAATCACACCATAAGAACGAGATGAACTGCAGGCACGCCGCTCATCTCAAGAACGACATTTTTTAGGAGAAGCCGCAATGGGAAGTCAATTAGGCAGCGCCGGGTTAATGCTGGTGAACTCGCTGATCAATATTTATCTGTTTCTGTTAATGCTGCGCTTTTTGCTGCAGGCATCCCGGGCGGATTACTACAACCCGCTCAGCCAGTCGGTGGTGAAAATCACCCAGCCTGTTGTTGGTCTGTTTCAAGGCTTCCTCGGCCCCGTGGGTGGGCGCTTTGACCTCGCCACGCTGGCGGCCGGTTTCGTGCTGAAAGTCGTCAGTATGATTGCCATTTTCATGGTGATCGGCGTGGGTATGCCGCCCATTGCAGGGCTGCTGATTGCTGGGGTGGCCGCGCTGGCCAACGCCATCTTGAAGATCTACTTCTTTGCCATGATCGTGATGATCATTCTGAGCTGGGTCGCGCCGAATGCCAGCCACCCCGGCGCGCTGCTGGTGATGCAGTTGGTCGAGCCGATCATGGCTCCGGTGAGAAAGGTGATTCCGCCGCTAGGCATGATTGATCTTTCGCCGATCGTGGTCTTTATCGCCATTAACCTAGTAGACGGCTTAGTGGTTGGCTCGCTGATCCGCGCGGCGGGCATCTCGGGCGCACTCGTAGGCCTATAAAGGCCCTATCGACTCGACTATCGCCCCGAGCTTACTTTTTGCAGGACTTATTTTTGCAGGACTAGCGCTTTCGATGCCTGATTCAGACACTCTTGCTTATGACGACCGGCCAGCGGACTCCGTTGGCCTTGTGACCCCTCACGTGGTTAAGTTCGAGACGCCGCTGCCGCTTGCCTGCGGCAAGACGCTGCCGGAGTACGAACTAATCTATGAGACCTACGGCACGCTGAACGCCGAGCGCTCAAACGCGGTGCTGATTTGCCACGCACTGTCGGGGCATCATCACGCTGCGGGCTACCACACGGCCGAGGATCGCAAACCTGGCTGGTGGGATGCCCATATCGGCCCCGGCAAATCCATCGACACCAATCGCTTTTTCGTGGTGTCGCTGAACAACCTAGGCGGCTGCCACGGCAGTACTGGCCCGGCGAGCCATAACCCGGACACCGGCCGCCAGTGGGGTCCTGACTTCCCCGTGGTCACGGTGAGCGATTGGGTCACCAGCCAAGCGCGCCTCGCCGATCATCTGGGCATTGAGCGCTGGGCAGCGGCAGTGGGCGGCAGTTTGGGCGGCATGCAGGTGCTGCAGTGGACGATCACCTACCCCGAACGGGTTGCCAATGCCGTCGTCATTGCGGCCACGCCGCGCCTCTCGGCGCAGAACATCGCCTTCAACGAGGTCGCCCGCCAAGCCATCCGCTCAGACCCGGAGTTCTTCGACGGCTGGTACGCCGAGCACGACACCGTACCCAAACGGGGGCTGAAGCTGGCCCGCATGGTCGGGCATATCACCTACCTCTCCGAAGATGCCATGGGCAGCAAGTTTGGCCGCGACCTGCGCAGCGACGACTTGAGTTTTGGCTTCGACGTCGAGTTTCAGGTGGAGTCGTACCTGCGCTATCAGGGCGATACCTTCTCGACCGCCTTTGATGCCAATACCTACCTGCTAATGACCAAAGCGCTGGACTACTTCGACCCGGCGGCCAGCTGCGACGGCGATCTTGCCTGCGCCTTGGCACCAGCGCAGTGCCCCTTTTTGATCGTCAGCTTTACCACCGATTGGCGCTTCCCGCCGTCGCGCTCCCGGGAGTTGGTGGATGCACTAACGCGCGCGGGCAAATCGGTGAGCTATGCCAACATTGAATCGCCCCACGGGCACGATGCCTTCTTATTGCCAGAACCGCGTTACCAAGCGCTGTTCAGCGCCTTTATGGGCCGCGTCGCACGAGAGCAGCACATCGACGCCGCAGGCGCGGAGGAGACACGCTAATGCGCACGGATCTTGAACTGATTTACGACTGGGTTCCCCAAGGTGCACACATCCTTGACCTCGCCTGCGGCGACGGCGTTTTGCTGGAGCGGCTGGCCCAAGAGAAAGGCGTGACCGGCTACGGGTTGGAGATCGACCCCGACGGTATCACCCAGTGTGTGGCGCGCGGCGTCAACGTCATCGAGCACAACCTGGACGATGGCCTGAGTAGCTTCTGCGACAATAGCTATGACCAAGTCATCATGACCCAGGCACTGCAAGCGCTGCGCCGCCCGGATAAGATGCTTGATGAAATGCTTCGAGTAGCCGAGGAGGGCATCATCACCTTCCCTAACTTCGCCTACTGGCGTCACCGCATTCACCTGGGGCTGCGCGGCTACATGCCGGTATCGAAATCGCTGCCCCACGCGTGGTACGACACCCCCAATATCCACCTCTCGACGTTTAACGACTTCGAGCATCTATGCAAAGAGAAAGGCTTGGTGATTGTTGACCGTGCCGTAGGAGTGGGCGACCACAAGGGGCACTGGACCTCGAAGTGGTGGCCGAACCTGTTTGGTGAAATCGCCATTTTCCGAGTGCGCCGACGCGCCTAATACCGCACTTACCTCACCCATGAGAGGAGACACGCTATGGCTATCGCGACACTGCGACGCTTTTCACTGCTAACGCTGCTAATGGGGACGCTGCTCAGCGCCACCCAGGCAGCGGCCGAGCAGATGGTGCGAGTGGGCGAGTACGAAATCCACTACAACGCCATTGAAACGCGCTTTCTCACACCAGAAGTGGCGCAGGCGAACAGTATCCAGCGCAGCATCGGGCACGGCTTAGTGAATGTCAGCGTGCGCGAGCGTCAGCCAGATGGCACCACGCGACCGGTCAACGCTAGCGTTGAAGGCTACGTTAGCGACCTCACCGACACCCGCGAACCGCTCAGCTTTCGCACCGTGCACGATGGCGATGCCACCTACCATCTGGCCACGTTCACGCTGCGCCAAGACGAGCCGATGCGCTTCAATCTCGACGTGCGCTACGACCGCAATGAAAACCCCGAGCCGGTGAGCTTTATCCAGCGCTTTTATATCGAACGCTAACCCCGTACCGGTAGCGCCCGCGCCAAGCGGGCCGCTACCGGTACGCCCTGCTGCCATTCCACCGTGACGCCGTACGCCAACACTTCCACGCCCGCCTCTACCGCATCGGCTAACGCTGCCGCATAGGTAGGGTCGATATGCGTCGCCGGTGCCACGTCCGCAATCCCCTCATGGGCCACGCAAAACAGCAGCACCGCCCGCTTACCCTGCTCAGCCAGCGCAGCCAACGCGTGCAAATGCTTGGTGCCGCGCACGCTCACGGAGTCGGGAAAGTAGCCATGCCCATCCGCCTCTTTCAGCGTGACTTGCTTGACCTCCACATAGGCAACCCCCTTCTCAGGGTCATCCAAGCGAAAATCGAGCCGCGCTTCGCCGACCTTTACCTCGCGCTTTAACGTTCGATAGCCCGACAGCGGCGGTATATCTCCGGCCTCAATGGCACTTTCGACCCATCGATTAGCACGGCCTGTGTGCACCGATGCCAGCGCCGTTCCACCATCTGGCTCGGGCAGCTCTATCCACTCCCAGGTCCACCCAAGCTTGCGTTTAGGGTTATTACTGGGCGACAGCCATACACGGCAGCCGGGTACGTTCACCGCCTTCATCGAGCCAGTATTCGGGCAGTGGGCCACCACTTCCTCACCGCTGTCCAGGCGGACATCGGCCAGAAAGCGCTTATAGCGGCGCAGCAGAATGCCGGGCACCAGCCCTGGATAGGTCATCATAAGCGGCTCACAAAACGCGCGATGCGCACCACCGCCTCCTGCAGACGTGCCACGTCGTTGGTGAACGCGATGCGCACATGATGCTCGCCGCCCTGAACCGCAAAGTCGATGCCGGGGGTGATGGCGACGTTCTCCTCCACCAACAGGCGCTCGCAGAACGCTTGACTGTCGCGGCTGTAGCGGGAGATATCCAGCCAGAGATAGAACGCCCCCTGGGGTGGTAGATCAGGCGCAAGCCCTAGCTCGGCCAGGCCATCCAGCAGCACCTGGCGACGCTGTTTGAGGGTGGCGCGACGGGTTTCCAGAATATCCCGACACTCGGGAGTAAACGCTGCCAGCGCCGCATGCTGGGAAGGTGTTGGCGCGGCAAGGAACACATTTTGTGCCAGCCGAGTCAGCGGCTCGACAGCCTGTTCTGGCGCCACCAGCCAGCCCAATCGCCAGCCGGTCATGCCGAAGTACTTGGAGAAACTATTCACCACAAAGGCGTCATCCGACAGCGACGTGGCCGATAGCGGCGCGTCATCGTAATTCAGCCCCTGGTAAATCTCATCGACGATGACATCACCGCCCTTGGCGGCTACCGTGTCGCTCACCTTCGTGAGCGCCTCGGCATCCAACGTATGCCCGGTAGGGTTGGAAGGGCTTGCCAACATCGCTAACCGCGTCTTGGCCTGCCAGTGCCGCTCAATCAGCGGCGCGGTGAGCTGCCAACCGCTGTCACGCCCAACGGGCACGGTATCAATTTCCGCGCCCGCCAGGGCCATAAAGTGGCGGTTACAGGGGTAATTAGGGTCGGCCATTAATACCCGGTCGCCGCATTCGACCAACAGTTGGCTAGCCAGCAGCAGCGCGCCAGAAGCGCCGGGTGTGACCAGAATACGCGCAGGGTCCACCTTGGCATTAAAGTGTTCGGCATAGTGCCCAGCGATGGCTTCACGTAACGACGCCAAACCGGCAGCGGGGGTGTAGCGCGTTTTTCCCTCGGCAAGCGCCTGCTGACCCGCCGCCACAATGGGTGCGGGAGTGGCAAAATCAGGCTCTCCCACTTCCAGATGAATCACGTCATGCCCAGCCGCCTCACGTGCCTGAGCCATTTCTAGTAAGTGCATCACGCGAAAAGGCGCAACGTGATCGACACGCGAATTCCAGGCCATAACGGCTCCTTCACCTAGCAGTAGTTAAACCATGACGCAGGTCGCACACGATGTGGGACCATGGTCGAAAGCGCACTATTATGCTTGCATCGCGCGCAATTTTCAGCTAAACAAGCATCCCTTTGGCGTGAGATCGTGACACACGCTCATGGTCGATCAGCAGTCACATACGTAAGGGGCACTCCCATGCCAGTAGCGGAAAAGAAACCGGAAGCGTCCAAGTCCTTCATCCCGTATGAGCCGGCACCGGGTGAAGAGTATATGAACGAGAAGCAGCTCGCGCACTTCCGCCAGCTGCTTCTGGACTGGAAACAGGACCTCATGGAAGAGGTGGATCGTACCGTACGCCACCTGCAGGAAGATGCTAACAACTACGCCGACCCCGCTGACCGCGCGACGCAAGAAGAGGGCTTTAGCCTTGAACTGCGTACCCGGGATCGCGAGCGTAAGTTGCTGAAGAAGATCAACGAAACCATCGAGAAGATCGACGAAGACGATTACGGCTTCTGCGAAGCCTGCGGCGTGGAAATTGGCATCCGCCGTTTGGAAGCACGCCCCACCGCCACGCTTTGCGTTGACTGCAAAACCCTGGCCGAGCTGAAAGAGAAGCAACTGGGCGGTTAAGTACCAAACGCCTCGTCATCCTAAGATGACAGCCAACGGGCACCCTTGAGGTGCCCGTTTTTGTTTGTCATCTTGTGCTCTTCTCATCGCTACGCAGTTTCCCAAACGACGGGTTGCCATGACCGCCACCACTCACTATCGAGGGCGCTTTGCCCCCACCCCTTCCGGGCCGCTGCACCTTGGCTCGCTGGTTGCCGCTTTAGGCAGCTATTTGGATGCCCGCGCCGCTAGCGGCCAGTGGCTGGTACGCATCGAAGATATCGACCCGCCACGCTGCCCAGAAGGCGCGGACAGCACTATTTTGCGCCAGCTAGAGGCCTTTGGACTAACGTGGGATGGGGAGGTGATATGGCAAAGCCATCGTCATGATGCCTACCAGCACGCGCTGGATCAGCTCGTTGAACAGGGGCTGGCGTATCCATGCAGTTGCTCGCGCAAGCAGTGGCAGGCCTTTGACATCTACCCCGGCTGGTGCCGAAACGGCGTGTGCGATGCCACCAAGCCGGTCGCATGGCGCTTGCGCAGCGACCTCGCCAAACGCCCCGTAGGTTGGAATGATCGGCTGTTCGGCGAGCAGCACTTCGACCCCGCCGAACTGGGCGACGTAGTATTAAAGCGCAAAGATCAATTATGGGCCTACCAGCTCGCGGTGGTGGTGGATGACGCCCACCAGGGCATTACCAATATCTTGCGCGGGTACGACCTGCTGGATAACACGCCTTGGCAGCAGCAGTTACAGGCAGCGCTAAGCCTACCAACACCTCGTTACCTGCACCTACCATTAGTGGTAACTACGGATGGCCAAAAGCTCTCCAAGCAGAACCTAGCACCCGCCCTAGCCGAAGAGAGCACCGGGATACGCCGCCAGCTCTTTCAGGCGCTGCAGCTACTCGACCAAGCGCCACCGCCAGCGCTTGTCGATGAATCGCCGGAAGCGCAACTACGCTGGGCAATAGAGAACTGGTCGGTGTCACGCCTGGCACCGCTTGCCCATCGCCCCACTCCACCGGAGCAGTAAGATGTACATCTACCGCATCATGCTATTTCTTGTGTTTGGCGGCTACCTGCTATCACCGCTGTTTATGGATGGCTGGGGCGACCCGAGCGTGGCCTGGTACCGCCCTTTTGCGATTTGGGGCGTCCTGATTGCCCTGACGCTATGGCTTGAGCAGAAGAGGAAGTTAGATGAACGCTGAGCTGATAGGCGTTGTATTACTGGGGCTTAGCTACCTGGGGCTGCTGTTTGGCTGCGGCATGGCCGTCGAGCGGGGCTGGGTGCCAGTGCGTATTACTCGCCACCCGATGGTGTATACCCTAGCGCTCGGCGTATACGCCAGCGCCTGGGCAATTTATGGCAGCATCGAATTAGCCGCGAATGCCGGGTTTGGCTACCTCGCTTACTACCTAGGGCCAGCGGGAGCTTTCTTACTCGCCCCTGTGCTGCTGGTACCGATTCAGCGCATTACTCGCACTTACCAGCTCTCTTCGTTGGCGGATCTGTTCGCCTTTCGCTACCGCTCCCGCTGGGCGGGAACGCTTGTCACGCTGCTTAGTCTGATTGCCGTACTACCGCTGCTGGGCATTCAAGTACACACCTTGAGCGACGCCGTGCAACTGCTAACCGGCAGCCGCTACAGCTCAGCGGTAGCGCTGCTGTTTTGCGCGGTCATTGCAGGCTGCGCCGTGCTGTTTGGCGCCCGCCACAGCCATCGGCACCGCCACGATACACTGCTGAGCGTCATCGCCTTCGAATCGGTGATCAAACTACTGGCCATGCTCGGGCTCGGTGCCATTGCCTTATGGTGGGTGTTTAACGGCCCTCAAGATTTACAGCGCTGGCTGGAAGGCCCGGGCGCGGCACTCCAGAGCGCCACCCCACAGCTAGAAGCCCCCCAGTGGCGCACGCTTCTGCTACTGTTTTTCGCGGCGGCCTTTATGATGCCGCACCTATTTCAGATCACCTTTGCCGAAAGCCTCTCTCGCCATACCTTGCTGCAGGCGAGCTGGACCTTGCCACTCTTTTTGCTACTGATGGCGCTACCGGTGCCGCTGATCTTATGGGCGGCGCAGTCGGCCAACGAGAGCGTGCCGCTCGCCGCTTACGCGGCGTATCTGATGACCGAGCACTGGTGGGTCGGCGCACTGGCGTTTATCGGCGGCCTAGCGGCCGCCAGCGGTACCATGATGATGATCGCGCTCGCACTCTCCGGCATGGTATTGAACCACATCGTGCTGGTCGCCCGCCCGCCAGAGGCGCGTAGCGACCTCTACGGTTGGCTGCTGTGGCTGCGCCGTGCGCTGGTAGGGGCCGTAATCTTCGGCGGTTGGCTATTTGCTGAAAGCGTCGGGCGTTACCACTCTCTCACTAGCCTTGGGCTGGCTGCCTTTGTGGGCATGGCCCAGTGCCTACCGGGGCTGCTGGCGCTACTTTACTGGCCCGGCGCGAACCGCAAAGGCATGATTGCTGGCCTTATCGGTGGTATTGGCGTCTGGCTATGGGGGCTGTGGCTGCCGTTGCTATTCGACATCACCATGCCCGCGCTCCCGTTCACTCTGCTGATGCCCGCCGATGCCCCCGCGTGGTACAACGCCACGCTGATTTCGCTAGCGGTGAATATCGTCCTGCTGATTGTGGTGTCGCTGTTTACGCGCATCTCAGAGGGCGAGCGTTCGGCGGCAGAAGCCTGCTCGGTGGATGCGGTCATCCGCTCGAAACGCCTACCGCTGGAAGCCGCCACGGCGGGTGACTTCCCCGCCCACTTAGCTCAGGCACTTGGTGATGAAGCCGCCAGTCGCGAGGTGGACCGCGCCTTAAAAGCGCTCAACCTGACCCCGCAAGAGCGCCGTCCCTATGCGCTGCGCCGTTTACGCGACCGCATTCAAGCCAACTTATCAGGGCTCATGGGGCCGTCGGTGGCGCGGGATATCGTGGATAGATACCTGCCCTATCGCCACGACGATGCTCCCGTCACCGATGATATTCACTTTGTAGAGAGCCGCTTAGAAGCCTACCGCTCGCGCCTCACCGGGCTTGCCAGAGAACTCGACGGGCTGCGCCGCCACCACCGTCAAACCCTAGCCTATCTGCCGGTGGGGCTGTGCGTTTTGGGCGACGACGATGAGCTTCTGATGTGGAACCAAGCGCTCTCCCAGCTCTCCGGCATCAGCGGCGAAAGCGTGATCGGCTCCCGACGCGACAGCCTGCCGCCGCCCTGGCCCACCCTACTGGGCAGCGTGCTGAATGCCAGCCAAACACCGCTGTACAAACAGGCGGTCACGCTGCACGGCAAAGACTACTTTTTGACGCTGCACAAAGCGGTGCTCAGCGGCCACGATAGTCGTGGCGGCAGCGTCATTCTGGTAGAGGATCACACCGAGATGAAATGGCTGGAAGAGGAGCTAGTGCACGCCGCGCGGCTCGCCTCCATTGGCCAGCTCGCCGCTGGTGTAGCCCACGAGATTGGCAACCCGATTACCGGCATCTCATCGCTGGCGCAAAACCTGCGCTACGACACCGAAGACCCGGCGCTGCTGGAAACCGCCGACCAAATTCAGCAGCTCACTCAGCGGGTGACTAAAATCGTCAACTCCCTGGTGGGATTTGCCCATGGCGGACGCCCCGCGCTACCGCTTCCCGCCGCGCCAGCATCGCTGAAAACGGTCAGCGAAGATGCGCTGCACTTGATCCATTTAGCCCGCTCAGGCGAGGATGTCACCTTTACCAACGCCTGCCCAAGTGACATTGTGGTGCGCGGTGATGCACAGCGCCTGACCCAAGTCATGGTAAATTTACTGAGCAACGCCAAGGACGCCTGCCAGCCACAGGGTACGGTACGTATTGAGGCAGGCACCCAGGCCAGCCACGCTTGGTGGCGCGTCGTCGATGACGGCCATGGGATTGATCCCAGCGTTAAACACCGTCTGTTCGAACCGTTCACCACCACCAAACCCCCGGGTGAAGGCACCGGACTTGGGTTATCGTTGGCGTATCAAATTATCAATGAGCACCAAGGCAAAATAGAGGTCGCTTCACCACCTCCCGGAAAGCCTCGCGGCACGGCCATTACGCTATGGCTACCGCTTTACCAACAGGATGATCACTTGCCCCATGCCCAGGATACTGATTGTTGAAGATGAAGCGATTATTCGCAGCGCGCTAAAGCGCTTACTGGAACGTCATCACTACAGCGTCAGCGAAGCGGCCAGCGCCGAAGAGGCCCGTACGCAGCCGCTCAGCGACTTTGACCTCATCATCAGCGACCTGCGCCTGCCGGGGGAGCCGGGCACGACGCTCATTGAGCTAGCGGCCCCCGCCCCGGTATTGATCATGACCAGCTACGCCAGCATGCGTTCGGCGGTGGATGCGCTCAAGCAGGGCGCCGTTGATTATGTTGCCAAGCCCTTCGACCACACCGAGCTATTGGAAACGGTTGAACGCATTCTGCATAAGCAGTCGATGCAGCAGGGCACGCCGCCTGATATCACCGACGGAGGTGGCGGCCGTCAAACCATGATTGGCGACTGCATCGCCATGCAGGAGGTTTACACGCGCATTCGTAAAACCGCGCCTGCGGACGTCACCGTGCTCATCCAAGGCGAATCAGGCACTGGCAAGGAGCTGGTCGCGCGCGCCATCCATCAGCAGAGCAAGCGCGCCAAAGCGCCGCTGATTTGCGTGAACTGCGCGGCGATCCCCGAAACGCTGATCGAGTCCGAGCTGTTTGGCCATGAGAAAGGAGCGTTTACCGGTGCCAGCGCGGCGCGCACCGGCTTGGTCGAAGCCGCCGACGGCGGCACGCTTTTTCTCGATGAAATTGGCGAGCTGCCCCTGGACGCCCAGGCGCGATTGCTGCGGGTACTGCAAGAGGGCGAAATCCGCAAAATTGGCTCCGTGGAAACCCGCCATGTGGACGTTCGCTTGATTGCCGCCACTCACCGTGACCTGCGCGCGCTTTCCAAAAGCGGCGAGTTCCGGCTTGATTTGTACTACCGGCTGAACGTGATGCAGATTGCCCTGCCACCGCTACGCGAGCGCGAAGATGACGTACTTAAAATCGCCGACATCCTGCTGGAAAAGGCCTGCAAGCGCCACGAGCGCCCCGGGCTGCGGCTCTCTAGAGCGGCTCGTCAGGATCTACGCGACTACCCCTGGCCCGGTAACGTGCGCGAGCTTGAAAATGCTCTGGAGCGCGGAGTTATTCTCGCCGAAGGGCATTTGATTCACCCCGATGATTTGGGACTTGGCCCGGCGACTAACCGACCTCACCCACCTGCCGTTAGCCCTGGGGCTTCCACAAATGACGACGCCACGACGGCTGACGAAGACGACCTTTCCCTCGAAGATTACTTCCAGCATTTTGTGCTGGAACACCAGGACCAAATGAGCGAAACCGAGCTGGCCCAGAAACTAGGTATTAGCCGTAAAAACTTATGGGAACGTCGCCAGCGACTGGGCATTCCGCGGAAAAAAACTGCCCGCCGCCAGAATTAGCGTACCGATTGGCTGTTTTTGCAGGGGCTACCCCCTGATCATAAGACTAACGTCCAATAGATTGATTTTCATAAGAAATACTCAAAATATCGTTACCCAGACACTGTTACCTTCCCACACAACGAAGCGAAAAATAGGGTCAAAAACGGGTAACACTTTCCCTTCCAATTAGTTCCCTGGCCCACCCAAAAATCGCCAAACCATTGAAATACATAACGTATCAAATGAGTGGCACGGCGAGTGCAATATTACTGGGTAAGAAGAACAAACTGGGCAGCGCGGTTAGTCGCTAACAAAAACAACATGACACCGCCCCGACCTGAGCCAAAACAAAAACAACAAGGCCAGGTAGAGATAACGGCACGAACAAGAACAACAGGCTTGAGTCTCATGACTTGCACGCGCAGCACAGGGTTACCTAGCGGAGCCAAGCAAACGCGCAGCAAACAATAACAATACACAGCAAGTGCCCAAATAAGGACGCGACGTACACAAGGTCTGCACCCAAACAACAACAATAGCAGCATAGGTGTACACCCCCGGAGCCAATAACAACTCGCCGGGAGAGAAAAGTTCGCGGTTGGATTATTGTTTTGAATACGAGGCGGTCGGAATCAGAGTGGTTCTTTACGCCTGCCGACTGCGGTGCGTATTCAGGGCGATGTGCCATCATGAATAAAAACAGCAGCATGGATGCTGATTGTCTGCTTTATAGGGGAGGCTCACGTAGCCTCCCCTTTCCGCGTTTACGGGTGGCATTGACATCAGGTCCGACGGCTCATTGCAAACCGCTCTTTGCAAGCCCCAGGGGGTCGGATACACTCAACCCTTTACCGTCCTCCATACGGTCACGTTTTTCGAAACTGTTTTCGATACACTGCGAGTCGATATCGCCGCATGTTTAAAGGATTTACCCGTTTATTACATAGCCCGGGAGAGCACTTGAAATCCCTGCTCGATTCCCCTGAGAGCGCCTCTGATGCGCTCAGTCCTCGTATTATTCCGCGCTCCGAGCATCCCGTCTCTCGTCAGCAAATCAGTGAAGCCGCGCTCAAGGTGCTGTACCGCCTCAATGGGGCTGGTTTCGATGCCTATCTTGTCGGTGGCTGCATTCGCGACGCGCTGCTGGGCAAAATGCCGAAAGACTTCGATGTTGCCACCAACGCAACGCCCGAGCAGGTGCGCGACCTATTTCGCAACTCACGCCTGATTGGCCGCCGCTTCCGCATCGTTCACGTGCGCTTTGGCCGCGAAGTCATCGAGGTGACCACCTTCCGTGGTAAACCCCAGGACGAGCACGGCGACCATATCGCTCACCAGTCGGACGATGGCCTGCTGCTGCGGGACAACGTGTGGGGCAATATCGAAGAAGACGCGCTGCGCCGTGACTTCACCGTCAATGCGCTCTACTACAATATTGCTGATTTCACGATCCACGACTTTGCCAACGGCGCGCGGGATATTGAGTCACGCACGCTGCGGCTGATCGGCGACCCCACGACCCGCTACCGTGAAGACCCGGTACGGATGCTGCGCGCGGTTCGCTTTGCAGCCAAGCTCGACTTCACCATCGAGCCCGCCACCGAAGCGCCGATGTACGACTTGGCGCCGCTGCTGCTGCAAATTCCACCTGCGCGCCTGTTTGATGAAGTGCTCAAGCTGTTTATGGCGGGCCACGGATTAATCACTTTCCGCCTGCTCAGCCATTACAATCTGTTTGGCATGCTCTTCCCGGAATCAGAAGAAGCCATGGCCGATGCCGCTTGGGCAGAAGAGCTGATTGAACAAGCGTTGACCAATACCGATAAGCGTATTGCTGACGGCCGTCCAGTCACGCCAGCGTTCTTATTAGCGGCTTTTTTATGGGCACCTGTGGCCCATCGCCAAGCGGCGCTTGAGCGCGAAGGTATGCCCGCCGTGCCTGCATTACAAACAGCAGCGCAAGAGGTTGTCTCGCGTCAGCTGCAGCATATTTCGATTCCCAAGCGCTTTGGTATCCCCATGCGTGAAATCTGGGAGCTGCAAGCACGCTTGCCGATGCGCCGGGGCAAACGGGCTTTCCAAACCCGCGAGCATCCGCGCTTCCGTGCTGCTTATGACCTCCTGTTGCTACGTGAACAGGCGGGTGAAATTCCCCGTGGGCTGGGCGACTGGTGGACGGCATTTCAGAAAGGCGATGAGCACGAACAGCTCCGCCTACTGCAAAAAGTCGGCAGCGATCCTGCCAGCCAAGGTGACCGCCGGCGCAAAAAACGCCGCAAGCCGCGGAAGGCGAACAGTGAATAACGCCATTCGTAGTTACATCGGCCTTGGTAGCAATTTGGAGAACCCCAAAGGTCAGGTGCAGCAGGCGCTTCAAGAGCTAGCTGCCCTGCCCTTGTCTCGGCTGGTGGCTAGCTCGTCACTCTACGCCACCCCCCCTGTAGGCCCTCAAGACCAGCCTGACTTTATCAACGCGGTCGCCTGCCTCGAGACGCATCTTTCGCCTTTGGCACTGCTGGATCAACTGCAGGCGCTGGAGCAGCGCCATCGCCGGCGGCGGCTGCGCCACTGGGGGCCGCGCACGCTGGATTTAGACCTGCTGCTCTACGGCGAACTCACGCTTCATCAGCCACGCTTGACCGTTCCCCATGGGCAGATGCACGCCCGCGCTTTCGTGTTAGTCCCACTGGTGGAAGTGGCCACAGCGCTTCAGCACCCCATCACCCTACATCAGCAGCCGCTTAATCACTGGCTAACAGCTGTAAATATGAGCGATATTCGGCACTTAAATGATACCGGCGTCACCGCGACTGCTACCATCTGACACAAATCTCGACACCACGCCCCCAATCAGGTAACAATTGCCGGTTACGCCACATCGCGCAGGCAGGGACGCTGCGATAATAATGGCCGAGCAAAGCAGGCGCGTCACACCCCCCTGCCGCATCGGCCCCATAAAGATTGAATGAGAGCACGCCATGAAAACCGTCACCCTGAGCACTCTGCAGGCGTATAAGCGCGCCGGTGAAACGTTCAGTTGCCTGACTGCTTACGATGCCTCCTTTGCCCATGCCGCTAGCGCGGCAGGTATTGATGTCCTACTGGTAGGCGACTCCCTGGGCATGGTTCTGCAAGGCCATAGCAGCACCCTCCCTGTGACTATTGACGACATCTGCTACCACACCCGCTGTGCAGCACGTGGCAAAGGCCACAGCCTGCTAATGGTCGACCTGCCGTTTATGAGCAACGCCACCACCGAGCGCTTGTTGGAAGATGGCGCGGCACTCATGCGCGCAGGTGCGGAGCTGGTGAAGGTAGAGGGCGAGGCGTGGATGGCCGACGGCATACGCGAACTGACGCGCCGTGGCGTACCGGTGTGCGCCCACTTAGGCTTAACGCCGCAAACCGTTTACCAGTTGGGCGGTTATAAAGTGCAGGGCCGCGAGGCCGAGCAGGCAGAAAAAATCATTAATGATGCCAAAGTGCTGGTCGAGGCGGGAGCGTCGGTCATCCTATTAGAGTGCGTGCCCGCTAGCCTTGGCAAAGCGGTTACCGACGCCCTCGATGTCCCAGTCATCGGTATTGGCGCAGGCCCGGATACCGACGGCCAGATTCTGGTAATGCACGACGTGCTGGGCGTTACCCATGGCCGCACACCGCGTTTTGTGAAGAACTTTATGGCGGACGCACACTCTATTCAAGGTGCGTTTGAGCAGTACCATGAAGCGGTCAAAACCCGCACGTTTCCCGCTCTGGAACACTGTTTTTAAGTGAGTGACAGCGAATCCCCTATGCGCACTTTGCGAGATATTAACGAGCTACGCGCCACTCTGCGCGACTATCGCCTAAAGGGCCAGCGCATTGCGCTGGTGCCTACCATGGGCAACCTGCACGCTGGGCATTTGGCACTCATTGCGACCGCCCGCCAGCATGCAGATGTGGTCGTCTCCAGTCTGTTTGTTAACCCAATGCAGTTTGGCCCTGGCGAAGATTTAGACGCCTACCCGCGCACGTTTGAAGCTGACCAGCGCCAGCTCACCGAAGCAGGCTGTGATCTGCTGTTTGCCCCGACAGTGAGCGCCCTTTACCCCAACGGCTTGGATGCGCAAACCCGTGTTCACGTGCCCGAGGTCGGCGAAGGGCTTTGCGGTGGCTCACGCCCTGGGCATTTTGACGGTGTCTCCACCGTAGTGAGCATGCTGTTTAACCTAGTGCAGCCAGATGTCGCTTGCTTTGGTGAAAAGGACTACCAGCAGCTGGCGGTGATCCGCAAGCTGGTGGCTGATCTGCACATGCCCATCGAGATTATTGGCGTGCCGATTGTGCGCGCCGACGATGGCTTGGCGCTCTCCTCACGTAATGGCTACCTCAGCGAGCAGGAGCGCGCCATAGCGCCCACGCTCTACCGTACGCTGTGCGAGCTACGTGATGCGCTGGCCCAAGGCGAATCCGCCGAACAGGTACTACAACGGGGTAAAACCGCGCTGTATGATGCCGGTTTTACGCCGGACTATCTTGAGCTGCGGGATGCCACCCTAAAACCTGTGGCGGTCTCCACGCGCCATGCCGTGCTCTTAGCCGCCGCCAAGCTCGGCCCAGCCCGGCTTATCGACAATCTCAGCGTGCAGCTTCCTAGCGCTGCCACTGACTAGCCCGTCAGGCTAGCTCTTTACCCAGGAGTTTCTATGCATACCATTATGCTCAAAGCCAAGCTGCACATGGCCCGCGTTACCCACGCCGTTCTCAATTACGAAGGCTCGTGCGCCATCGACGGCGAACTGCTGGATATGGCCGGTATCCGCGAAAATGAACAGATTCAGATTTATAACGTGGAGAACGGCGAGCGCTTCACCACTTATGCCATTCGTGGCGAAGAGGGGTCACGTTTGATCTCGATCAACGGCGCAGCGGCGCACCTAGCCTCGCCAGGGCACCGCATCATTATTTGCAGCTACGCCCACTACTCAGAAGCCGAACTTGAAAACCATCAGCCTGCGCTGGTGTATCTCCAAGAAGGCAACCACGTTAGCCATACCAGCAACGCCATTCCGGTCCAATTGGCATAAGCTAATCATCTGAGAATGCGTTGTTATTTAACGGGCCGTTGATCGGCCTGTTTTTATTTGCCAAAAAAGCGTATTGCCGCAATGCACAACCTTCCCCTATGCTGATAGCCAAGCCTGTCAATACACGCTAATAACGATGTTAATAACAACGGATAGGCAGCGACGTCTATCTGCCATAGGAACGATGCAACACTTACTCAAGGAGTCATCGTATGCAAGACGTGGTCATTGTGGCGGCACGCCGCACCGCCGTAGGTAGCTTTGGTGGATCACTCGCTGGTATTCCTGCCAGCGACCTGGGCGCACTAGTGATTAAAGATATTATGGCTTCCACTGGGGTGGCTCCTGCGCAAATCGATGAAGTGCTACTGGGCCAAGTGCTCACCGCAGGCGTTGGCCAAAACCCGGCGCGCCAAGCAGCCATCAAGGCAGGCCTGCCAGACACCGTACCGGCCATGACGATCAACAAAGTATGTGGCTCTGGCCTCAAAGCGCTGCACCTGGCGACTCAAGCCATCCGCTGCGGCGATGCCGAGATCGTGCTGGCCGGTGGTCAGGAGAACATGTCCGCCTCTCCCCATATTCTGCCGAACTCGCGCAACGGCCAGCGCATGGGCGACTGGAAGGCTATCGACTCCATGGTGCATGATGGCTTGTGGGATGCGTTCAATAACTACCACATGGGCATCACGGCCGAGAACCTGGCAGAGAAATATGGCATCACGCGAGAAGCCATGGACGAATTTGCCGCCACTTCCCAGCAAAAAGCTGCTGCCGCCATCAAAGAGGGCAAATTCAAAAGCCAGATTGTCCCGGTCGAGGTGCCGCAGCGTAAAGGCGACCCGGTGGTCTTCGATACCGACGAAAACCCTCGTGAAGTCACGGCAGACAAGCTGGCCGGGATGCGTCCTGCGTTCAAGAAAGACGGCACCGTGACGGCGGGTAACGCCTCGTCGCTGAACGACGGCGCGGCCGTGGTTATGCTCTGCTCGGCGGAAAAAGCCAAAGAGCTTGGCCTGGAGCCCCTAGCCCGCATTGCCGCCTACTCCAACGCAGGCGTCGACCCGGCCATCATGGGGATCGGGCCGGCCCCCGCCACCCGTCGCTGCCTAGAAAAAGCGGGCTGGAGCTTGGATGACCTGGACCTCGTTGAAGCCAACGAAGCCTTCGCTGCTCAAGCGCTGTCGGTCAATAAAGAGCTGGGCTGGGACACGTCGAAGGTGAACGTCAACGGCGGCGCCATCGCGCTAGGTCACCCTATTGGTGCGTCGGGCTGCCGCGTGCTGGTGACACTGCTCCACGAAATGATCGCCCGCGATGCCAAAAAAGGCTTGGCGACGCTATGTATTGGCGGTGGCCAAGGGGTTGCACTGGCGATTGAGCGTCCGTAACACCTCTTAAGCGGAACGTAGAGAGAGTGCCCCCGCCACGCGGGGGCATTTTTTTCACTGGTCTTGCCAAGCCATTAGCGACGCCTCTCCCCCACAATGCGCGAGGGTGTGCGCCATACCAATAGCATCCCCAGCAGAAACAGCCCTGATGCCGCCCACATGGCCATGGGCAGGCTGGTGGTATCAACCACTTGGCCACCTACCATGGCTCCCAGGCCAATCGACATGTTGAACACGAACGCCATTAACGCCGTGGCGGCTTCCGTATTGGGCGCCGTGCGTAGTATCCATGTCTGAATACTCACTGATACGCTGCCAAATACAGCACCCCACAGCATTAACAGCAGCACGCCACTGGTCGGCTCTACGCCTACCACCGGGAAGATCGCCACAACCACCAGCAGTACGCTAGGAATCGCGAGCACCGCACGGTACGGGTGACGGCCAGCAAACATCCCTGCAACGATATTGCCCAAAATCCCCGACGCACCGTACAGCAGCAGCAGGCTTCCGACATGGCGCTGCGCGACCCCGCTGATCTCTTGCAAAATGGGACTAATGAAGGTGTAGGCCGCAAAGTGACCCACCACAACAAACCCCGTGGTCAACACGGCTACCCGCACGCCACGATTCTTTAGCTGTTGCGCCAGCACCCGAAGCCGCACCGGCTCTCGGGGCGGCAGTGGCGGTAGCCAGCGCCAAAGCGCCAACGCCGTGAGCAAACTCAAGCCCCCCAAGGCACCAAAGGCCACACGCCAGTTACTGATATCACCCAGCAGCGTGCCCAGCGGCACGCCAAGCACCGAGGCCGCCGCCACGCCGCCAAAAATGATGGTCATGGCCCGCGACACCTGATCGCTAGGCACCAGACGTGGCGCAATACTGCCCGCAATGGCCCAAAAACCGCCGATACTGATTCCCACCAACACTCGCGCCGCCAACAGTAGGGCAAAGTTGCTGGCCATGGCGGAGAGCACGCTGCCCAGCACCATCACTGCCATCATCAGCGTCAGCATGATACGGCGATCGAGACGCCCTACCGCCACCGGCAGCAGCGGCGCTGAAAACGCCGCCACGACGCCGGGCACCGTCACCATCAACCCTGCCATACCTGGGGTCACGCCCATCGATTCTGCCACCTGAGAGAGCAAACCGATGGGTAGTTGCTCTGCGGTCACCAACAAAAAAATGCCGATCATCACGGCCACCACCGCCCACCAACGCGGCGATTCCTGCTGCTCCATGCTATGTCCTCACATTCCTGACCTATCAAAACGACACCGCCCCCACAGCCAAGGGCTGCGGGGGCGGTAAATCCTACGCTGAGCGCTCGTTAGCTAGCGACGTCCGCCTCGGCAGCTTCAAACGCTGCTTTCTCTTCTTCGGTGATCTCTTTGATCGAGAGCTTCACGCGGTTGCGGTTGTCAATATCCAACACCTTCACGATGACATCGTCGCCTTCGTTCAGGAAGTCGCGCACGTTATTGACGCGCTCCTGGACGATTTGCGAGATGTGCACCAGGCCATCGGTTCCCGGCATGATGTTCACGAACGCACCAAAGTCGGCGATACGTACGACCTTGCCTTTGTACAGCTTGCCGATTTCCGCTTCGGCGGTGATCGCCAGTACGGTATCGATGGCTTTCTTGGCAGCGGCTTTGTCTTCGGCGTAGATGCGAACGGTGCCATCGTCATCAAGATCGATCGATGCGCCGGTGTCTTCGCAAATCTTGCGAATGGTGGCACCGCCCTTGCCGATGACGTCGCGAATCTTGTCCGGATCGATTTTGATCGTCGCCATGGAGGGGGCGTTTTCCGACACCTCGTTACGGCTCTGGCTGATCACGGCGTTCATCTGCGCCAGGATACCGATGCGCGCATCGTGGGCCTGTTGCAGCGCAGTCTCCATGATCTCTTCGTTGATGCCCTCGATCTTGATGTCCATCTGCAGGGCAGTGACGCCCTCTTCAGAACCGGCCACTTTGAAGTCCATGTCACCCAGGTGGTCTTCGTCACCCAGGATATCGGTCAGCACCGCGTAGCCGTCTTCGTCTTTGACGAGGCCCATGGCAATACCCGCCACCGGGGCTTTCAGCGGAACGCCCGCATCCATCAACGCCAGCGAGGAACCGCACACGGACGCCATGGAGCTAGAGCCATTGGATTCGGTGATTTCCGACACCACACGGATGGTGTAGGGGAACTCTTCTTCGGACGGCAGCATCGCTTGGACACCGCGACGCGCCAAACGGCCGTGGCCGATTTCACGGCGCTTTGGGCCACCCATGAAGCCCGCTTCACCCACCGAGTAGGGAGGGAAGTTGTAGTGCAGCATGAAGCGGTCTTTACGCTCGCCTTCCAGCGACTCGATGAGCTGCGAATCACGCAGCGTGCCGAGTGTTGCGACCGCAATGGCCTGGGTCTCACCACGGGTGAAGATGGCTGAGCCGTGAGTTTTCGGCAGCACGCCGACTTCGATGTTCAGCGGACGCACGGTGACGTTGTCGCGGCCATCGATACGCGGCTCGCCCTTGACCACGCGGGAGCGCACCACACGCTTCTCAAGCGCTGCGAACGCGCCTTTCACGTCATCCTTGCTGAACTTGCCTTCCGCTTCCTCTTCGCCTTCGGCAGCCGCTAATTGTTCGACGGCCGCGTCTTTCAGCGCTGCGAGTGCATCTTGGCGCTGCATTTTATCGGTGATGCGGTACGCCTCACCCACTTTGGCTTCAAAAGCATCGGCCATGGCCGTTTTCAAGGCAACGTTTTCTGCCGGCGCCTGCCACTCCCAGCGCGGCTTACCAGCGTCGGCAGTCAATTCTTTAATGGCGTCGATCGCGACTTGCATCTCCTGGTGGCCAAACAGTACGGCACCCAGCATTTCGTCTTCGAGCAACTCTTGCGCTTCGGACTCCACCATCAGCACGGCGTTTTCGGTACCGGCCACCACCATGTCCAGCTCGGAGGTGGTCAGCTCTTCGACGGTGGGATTCAGGAAGTAGCCTTGCTCTTCGTTGAAGCCAACACGGGCGGCACCAATCGGGCCATTGAACGGAACGCCTGAGATGCTCAGCGCCGCCGAGGTGCCCAGCATGGCCGCGATGTCCGGATCGTGATTACGGTCGGTGGATAGAACGGTACAGATCACCTGCACTTCGTTCATGAAGCCTTTCGGAAACAGCGGGCGAATCGGGCGGTCGATTAAACGCGACGTGAGGGTCTCTTTCTCCGTCGGGCGGCCTTCACGCTTGAAGAAGCCACCGGGGATTTTACCCACGGCGTAGGTTTTCTCTTGGTAGTGTACCGAGAGCGGAAAGAAGGGCTGGCCTGGGTTGACGTCTTTCTTCGCCACCACCGTACACAGGACGACGGTGTCGTCCATGGTGACCATCACGGCACCAGTGGCTTGGCGAGCAATACGCCCAGTTTCGAGGGTGACGGTGCTGCGACCGTATTGGAACGTTTTTTTGACCGGATTCACGGCTACTTCCTTTAACATTAATAGCTACTTGTCTTTTCGCTTGGGTCGTTTGACTCGCCACCATTCTAGGCGTTGACGCGCCGTACGGCTACCAGAAACAAAAAACGGGCAGCCCACAAGGAGCTGCCCGTTTTAGATCATGGCCGTTAAGAACTTAACGGCGCAGACCCAGACGCTGAATCAGAGACTGATAGCGTTCGAAATCTTTACGCTTCAGGTAGTCCAGCAGCTTACGACGCTGGTTTACCATGCGGATCAGACCACGACGAGAGTGGTGATCCTGCTTGTTGGTCTTGAAGTGGTCCTGCAGGCCGTTGATGTTGGCGCTCAGCAGTGCAACCTGAACTTCAGGGGAACCGGTATCGTTATCGCCGCGGCCGTATTCGTTGACGATCTCGGCCTTTTTCTCAGCGGTTAATGCCATCTGTCTCTCCAGTAAGCAATATGCCTAAAAATGAATGGGTGAGACCACGCATATTTGCAGTCTCAAGCGACTATTTTCGCGCAAATCGCCACATCCTTGCAACGCTTTACGAGATAGCGACCGTACTTAACAGCCGCTTGGGGGCCACTTCCTGCGGCCCTTTTACAACGCCAAGGCCGATAAACGTCTCGGCGTAATAAAGTCGTGCTAGCGCATCTGGTGCTAATTCACCAATGGCTAGATGGGCAGACTGCCCGTGGGCAAGCCTTCCAAACGAGGTGTCATCGACGCTAAGCGACGGCAGGTGATCGACCAGCACATCCACGGGCATCAGTTCCGCCTCGCGGTCGGCTTGGCTAGCCAGTGCTTCCAGTGCCTCGAGTGTCCACATCGCATCACCATCGAACGGCCCGGTTTTGAGCCGACGTAGCTGACTGATATGGGCACCACAGCCCAGCGCGTGGCCAATGTCTTCCGCCAACGTGCGGATGTACGTGCCTTTGCTGCAGCTGACTTCCAGCTCGAACGCCGTGCCCTCGAACGAAAGCAGGCGCGCATCATACACGCTTACCCGCCGCGCTGCACGCTCAACCTGCTTACCCTCGCGGGCCAGCTCGTAGAGCTTTTTACCCTGATGCTTCAGCGCCGAGTACATGGGCGGCACCTGATCGATCTCGCCGCGAAAACGCGTCAAGACAGATTCGATGTCCTCGACCGCAAGGTTTGGCACCTCGCGCCGCTCCAGCACAGTGCCTTCGGCATCGCCGGTATCGGTGATCACCCCCAGTTCGACCCGGGTGCGATACATCTTGTCGGCTTCCAGCAGATGCGCGGAAAACTTGGTGGCCTCCCCCAGGCAGATAGGCAGCAAGCCTGTCGCCATCGGGTCCAGCGTGCCGGTATGCCCGGCTTTTTGCGCCTCAAAGAGACGGCGCACACGCTGCAGCGCGTGATTGCTGGAGAGGCCTTTCGGCTTATCCAGCAGCACCACGCCATTGACCGGTAATCCGCGACGGCGACGGGGCATTAGCGCGCCTCCTCACCTTGCTCTTCACTGCCGCCCTCGTCTTCCGCTTGACGGGCACGGTCAGAAGAGACCGCTTCGTCGATCAGCGATGAGAGGTGCTGGCCGCGCACCACACTTTCATCGAAATGAAAGCGCAGTTCGGGTACGTGACGCAGCTTGATGCGCTGGGCGATTTGGCTTCTCAGAAACCCTGCTGCACGTTTCAGTACCTGCAGGTTCTCCTTGATACGCTCGGGATCCTGTTCACCCAGCAGGGTGACGTAGATATCGGCGTAGCCAAGGTCACGACTAACGGTGGCCCCGCTCACCGTGACCATGCCCAAGCGCGGATCTTTCACTTCGCGTTGGATCAGTACCGCCAGCTCCTTTTGGAGCTGGTCGGCTACTCGGTCGGTACGCTTAAATTCGCGCATGGTTGCTCCTCGCGCGGCCTTACAGGCTGCGCTCGACCTTCACTTGGTCAAAGACTTCGATCTTGTCGCCGACCTGGACATCGTTGTAGTTCTTCACGCCGATGCCACACTCCATGCCGTTACGCACTTCTTGTACGTCGTCTTTGAAGCGGCGCAGCGATTCGAGCTCACCTTCGTAGATGACCACGTTGTCACGCAGAACGCGGATACGCTTGCTGCGCGACACGGTGCCTTCGACGACCATACAGCCAGCCACCGCACCGATCTTCGGCGCGCGGAACACGTCGCGTACTTCGGCCACACCCACGATCTCTTCTTTCCACTCGGGGGCGAGCATACCGCTCATCGCCTGTTTGACTTCGTCGATCAGGTGGTAGATGACGCTGTAGTAGCGCAGATCCAGACCTTCACGCTCGATGATCTCACGAGCAGCGGCATCGGCACGGACGTTGAAGCCCACCACGATGGCTTCCGAGGCCAGCGCCAAGTTGGCGTCGGTACCGGTGATACCACCTACACCGGAGGAGACCACGGCCACCTGCACTTCTTCGGTGGAGAGCTCTTCCAAGGCGCCTTTGATCGCTTCCAGCGAGCCCTGTACGTCGGCTTTGAGGACGATGTTGACCTTGGCCACTTCGTCTTGGCCCATCTGGCTGAACATGTTCTCCAGCTTGGCCTTCTGCTGACGCGCCAGGCGTACTTCGCGGTATTTACCCTGACGGAAGTTAGCTACTTCGCGGGCTTTCTTCTCGTCGGCCACGACCATGAAGTCGTCACCAGCATCCGGCGTGCCGTCGAGACCCTGGATCTCTACTGGCATGGCGGGGCCAGCGGTATCGACCTGCTTGCCTAGCTCGTTGGTCAGCGCACGTACGCGACCGTAATGCAGGCCAGCCAGGACGATATCACCCTTCTTCAGCGTACCGTTTTGAACCAGCACGGTAGCGACCGGACCGCGCCCTTTATCCAAGCGCGACTCAACTACCACACCTTTACCCGGTGCCGACGGAACGGCTTTGAGCTCGAGTACTTCAGATACCAGCTGGATGGCTTCCAGCAGATCTTCGATGCCTTCACCACTCTTCGCAGAGACGTGAACGAACTGCGTATCACCGCCCCACTCTTCCGAGATAACGCCGTGCTGCGACAGCTCGTTCTTGACACGATCGGGATCGGCCTGGGGCTTATCGATCTTGTTCACGGCCACGACCATCGGTACACCAGCAGCTTTCGAGTGCTCGACGGCTTCGATGGTTTGCGGCATGACGCCGTCGTCGGCCGCCACCACCAGGATGACCACGTCGGTGGCTTTCGCACCGCGAGCACGCATGGCGGTAAACGCCGCGTGACCCGGGGTATCCAGGAAGGTCACGCCACCGTGGTCATCTTCCACATGGTAGGCACCGATGTGCTGGGTAATACCGCCCGCTTCGCCAGTGGCGACTTTCGCACGACGGATATAGTCCAGCAGCGAGGTCTTACCGTGGTCAACGTGACCCATGACGGTGACGACCGGTGAGCGGGTGATCTCTTCGCCTTCGTAGGAGATGCCTTCCAGCATTTCCGTTTCCAGCGCGTCATCTTTCACCAGTTTGACCTTGTGGCCCATCTCTTCCACCACAATCGCCGCTGTATCCTGGTCGATTGTTTGGTTGATGGTCACCGCAGCACCCATGGTGAACATGGCCTTGATGACTTCGTTGGCCTTGATCGACATCTTGTCGGCCAGCTCAGCAACGCTGATCGACTCAGGGATCGAGACTTCACGAACGATCGGCTGCGTCGGCTTCTGGAAGCCGTGCTTGCCATTACCACTTTGGCTAGCACCACCACGACGTCCGCCACGGCGCTCGGCACGCTTCACTTTCTTGCCGCCGCCGCGCTTACGCTCTTCGCGATCGCCACGATCATCGTCGTCGTCACGGCCTTTCTTCTTCGCGGCTGCCTTTTTCGGCGGCGCAGTACGACGATCGGTACGGCCCTCTTTCGGCGGTGCCGGCGGCAGATCATCGGCTACCGGCGTGTCGTCGATTTCAAGCTCGGGCACTTCGATATCCGGCACTTCAGCGGCTTTGGCTTTGGCCTTCTCTTCCGCTTCTTTACGCGCGGCGTCTTCGGCAGCTTTGGCTTTCGCAGCGGCGGCTTTCTCTTCAGCGACGCGGGCATCGCGCGCTTTACGCTCTGCTTCTGCTTCCGCCATATCGCCTACCAACTGACGCGGGCCAGAGTGCTTGGGTTCAGGCGCCTTCGGCTTCTCATCTTCTTCGCGCTTAACGTAGGTTTTCTTCTTACGAACCTGTACTTCGATCGTTTTACCGCGCTCGCCGGTCTTGATGCGGCTGCGGGTTTTACGGGTCAGCGTAATACGGTTTTTGCTCGGTTCGCTGTCGCCGCCGCCGTGGCTTTTCTTCAAAAAGCTTAGCAGTGTCTGCTTGTCATCTTCAGATACGGCGTCGTTTTCTGAAGCATGCTTCAAGCCAGCTTCTTTCATCTGTTCCAATAGGCGGGGCACATCGCGGCCCACCTTTACTGCAAAATCTTTAACTGTCATATCTGACATAGTGACCCTCCTCAGCCCGTGACCTGTTTACTGTGTGTTTGAATCCGATGTGTCATCAACTTCAAACCAGGGCGCACGGGCAGTCATGATCAGTGCCGCTGCGCGCGCTTCGTCCAACTCCTCGATATCGACCAGATCGTCGACAGACTGCTCGGCGAGATCTTCCATTGTGACGATACCGCGGCTGGCCAGAATGAAGGCCAGGTGGCGCTCCATACCGTCCATCTCCAGCAGGTCATCCGCTGGTTGGGCACCGTCCAGCGCTTCTTCCGAGGCAATCGCCATCGTCAGCAGCTCGTCTTTTGCGCGTGCACGCAGCTCTTCCACCAGCTCTTCGTCGAACTCTTCGATTTCGAGCATCTCTTCCAGCGGCACGTAGGCAACTTCTTCCAGGGTGGTAAACCCTTCCTCCACTAGCAGGCGAGCGACCTCATCATCGACCCCCAGATGATGAACAAAGGAATCCACCAGGCTGTCGATTTCCTGCTCGCGCTTGGACTCCGCTTCATCTTCGGTCATGACGTTGATCCGCCAGCCGGTCAATTCAGACGCCAAACGCACGTTCTGGCCGCTACGGCCAATGGCCTGTGCCAGGTTGTCCTGTGCCACGGCGACGTCCATAGCGTGCGCATCCTCGTCCACCAAGATCGAGGCCACGTCGGCCGGCGCCATGGCGTTGATCACCAGTTGAGCCGGGTTGTCGTCCCACAGAACGATATCTACACGCTCGTTTTTCAGCTCAGATGATACCGCCTGAACCCGTGAGCCACGCATACCGACGCAGGCACCGACCGGATCAATGCGGCGGTCGTTGGTTTTCACTGCGATCTTGGCACGTGAGCCGGGGTCGCGAGCAGCACCTTTGATTTCAATCAGCTGCTCGGCGATTTCCGGCACCTCAATTTTGAACAGCTCAATGATGAATTCAGGGCAGGTGCGTGAGAGTTGCAGCTGCGCACCGCGAGCGTCCGGGTCAACCTTGACCAGCAGCGCGCGAACACGCTCGTTCATCCGGTAGCGCTCGCCGGGGATCATCTCGTTACGCGGCAAAAACGCTTCGGCGTTTTCTCCCAGATCAATGATCAGGCCGTCACGGGTGGTCTTCTTAACGATACCCGCAACGAGTTCGCCTTCACGGTCAGCGTACTGACGCACGACTTCGGCACGCTCGGCTTCGCGCACTTTCTGCACGATGACCTGCTTGGCAGTTTGCGCGGCGATACGCCCGAACACGGCGTTTTCGATCTTTTGCTCGACCACATCGCCCAGCTTCAGCGGCGGGTCGCGCTGCTCGGCAATGCTCTGCTTGATTTCATAGTCTGGCGTTTCGAATTCGTCATCTTCGACCACGGTCCAGTAGCGGAACGTATCGTAGTCACCGGTGCGGCGATCAATATGAACGCGCACATTGGCTTCTTCGTGCTCAAAACGCTTACGCGACGCGCTGGCCAGCGCGGCTTCTACCGCTTCGAAGATGACATCGCGGGGGACGCCTTTTTCATTAGAGATCGCGTCCACGACCATTAAAATTTCTTTACTCATGCGTTTGCCTCGCCAGAAAACCTGTCCTTTTGTGCATCATCCCGGCGCCTGCCGGAAGCCGCGACCCGTGTTATTCGTCGAACTGCGGGACAACGTGCGCAGAATCGATGCTTTCGATAGGAAAGCAGTACTCTTCGCCTTCCAGTTGCAGTAGCACTTCATCGCCATCGACACCTGCGAGGAGCCCTTGGTATTTGCGTCGCCCATCGAACGCGACACGTAGCTTCAGAGCGACCTGGTGGCCCTGATAGCGGATAAAGTGATCCAGGGAGTAAAGGGGACGTGCCATGCCGGGCGACGAGACTTCCAAGCGGTATTCGCCGGGAATGGGGTCTTCCACATCCATCACGGCACTGACTTGGCGGCTAATATCAGCGCAGTCTTCCACGCTGACACCGCTCTCGCGCTCGATGTAAATCACCAGCCGCGAATGCTTGCCCTGGGAAATATGGTCGATACCCCATAGCTCGAAGCCCATGGCGGCAACGACAGGTTCGATCAGCGCGTGAAGCGCAGCGTGTTTTGTGGCCACAGACAAAGCTCCTATAGCCGTTGCATCAGGCACCTGGCCAGGAGTCGTAAGAAAAGCTAGGTGGCTGATTGGCATTACCTGGGAATGTGTCTCTGGCTACTCGAACAACATCCGCTCTTGAGACACGCTTGGCTCGCAAAAAGCTCTTCATAAAAGCTGTTTACAAAAAACCAGTTACAAAAAGCTACTAACAAAAAGCCCCTTCACAGGAAGGGGCTTTTCAAAAGAAACCTGTAGTACCATTTTAGCAACATGTCGCGAATTTTTCGCAGCTCAAAAGCACCTTAATACATGCCGTTGATCCTAAACCATGCTACTAGATAAATGGTAGCGGGGACCGGATTTGAACCGATGACCTTCGGGTTATGAGCCCGACGAGCTACCAGACTGCTCCACCCCGCATCAATCTAGGTCGACGATAATAGACACTTGAAAGGCTTACGTCAAGAACTCATTCCAAGAACTTGTTTCAAAAACTTTTTCAAATGCGTCTTTCGCCTCAGGTGCCAATCCTGACATTCTGGGAAGCTGGTAAACCAGCGAAACAGATGGTGCCGAAGGCGGGACTTGAACCCGCACGACCATACGGTCACTACCCCCTCAAGATAGCGTGTCTACCAATTCCACCACTTCGGCATCAGGGGAGGCTAAAGAAAGCGACATCAAGAAGTTACTCGCTGCTTTCCTCTAGCACTGGCGCGGTATTATCCATACTTGCAGGGGAGTCGTCAAGCATTGGAATGTTTTGCTGCTGTTCGATCAGCCGCGCATCAGGAATACCGGCTTCCGGCGCTTGGCCTGCCTGAGTGGCAAAGTATGCTAGAGCCATCGAGGTCACAAAAAAGCCAGCGGCTAAAATACCGGTGGTACGCGACAGGAAGTTACCACTGCCCCGCGAGCCGAAAACCGTTTGCGACGCACCACCACCAAAGGCTGCGCCTGCTTCGGCACCTTTTCCCTGCTGGAGCAGGATGAGTACAACCAAGGCGACCGCAATCACCACGTGAACCATAAGAATTGCAACTTGCATGGAGTTATCCTGCTGACTGACAAATGGCGTAGAAATCGTCGGTTTTAAGCGAGGCACCGCCCACTAAACCGCCGTCGATGTCCGGCTGGGCGAGCAGCTCAGCCGCGTTACTTGCGTTCATGCTACCGCCGTAAAGCAGTTTCAGCTGCTCGGCAAGCGACGCATCAAACCCTGCCTGATAGGCACGAATGCCTGCCATGACCTCTTGCGCCTGCTCTGGCGTGGCCGTACGGCCGGTACCTATCGCCCACACAGGCTCGTAGGCAATAACGATTTGCAGACGCTGCTCTGGTGCTAAGCGAGCCATGATATAGCCTACTTGGCGCAACACAACGTCCATCGTGCGGCCTGCATCGCGCTCTTCCAGCGTTTCACCCACGCATAGAATAGGCGTCAGCCCAGTATCAAGGGCTGCCAACAGACGGTCAAACACCTGCTCGTCGCTTTCGCGGTAAAGCTGGCGGCGCTCAGAATGCCCCACCAACACGTAGGCCACACCAAACTCTTTGAGCATGCTACCGCTCACTTCCCCGGTATGTGCCCCGGAGTGATGAGGATTAAGCGTTTGCGCCCCTAACTGCAGCGGCGTGTTGCTGAACGCATGGCGCGCAGCGTCTAGATAGGGAAACGGCGGAATGACCACCACGTCGATATTGGCGGGCAGCGCAGCAGAAGCAAACGTTTTGCCAAACGACTCAATCAACGCCGCAGAACCGTTCATTTTCCAGTTACCGGCGATTAATGGCGTACGCATGGATAATCCTCACTCAAGGTGGAGCAAAATGGTATAGGAGCCGCCTTGTCAAGACAACCGCTGTTGCAAGCCCAGTGACAAGCAGGACGCGCTCTGCCAAGCAAGGACGGCTATTCACGACCCAGCATGCTAGCCGAGTAGCGCCTGCACTTGACCTGCCAGCTTATTAGCTAAGCGATCCACATCCAAATGAGCGCGTCCTTCCACCATTACGCGGATTAATGGCTCGGTGCCGGATGGGCGCAGCAGTACCCGCCCTTGGTCCCCTAATTCAGCCTCTAATGCAGCCACAGCATCCAACAGCGGTTGGGCAGCCATAACCTCTTTGGCATTCGACCCTGCGGGCAAGCGCACATTAACCAGTGATTGCGGCACTTTTTCCAGCCCTTTCAGCAGCGATGGTAACGGTTTTTGCTCCCGCACCATTAACCCCAGCACCTGCAAGGCTGACACAATACCATCACCGGTCGTTTGTACGTGGCCACAGACAATGTGTCCCGACGCTTCGCCGCCCAGCTCCCAGCCGTTGGCTGCCATCATTTCCATCACGAAGCGGTCGCCTACTTTGGCACGCTGGAACGGGATACCGAGCCGGTCTAATGCCATCCCCAGGCCGAAGTTACTCATCAGCGTGCCGACCACTCCGCCTTCCAGAAGGCCGCGCTCAAAACGGTCACGGGCGATTAAGTACAAAATATCGTCGCCATCGACCTCACGACCATCCGCATCAACGAGCAGTACACGGTCGCCATCGCCATCGAAAGCAATGCCTAAATCCGCCCCTTGCTGAATTACCGCCGCCCGCAGCGCTGCTGGGTGTGTCGATCCCACATGGTGGTTGATATTTAATCCATCTGGCGCGGCGCCAATCACGCTCACTTCCGCCCCTAGCTCGCGAAAAACGCTGGGCGCGATATGGTAAGTGGCACCGTGGGCGCAATCCAATACCACTTTCAGTCCGTGCAGACTAAGTCGGTCCGGCAGGGTAGATTTACAGAACTCAATATAGCGGCCTGCGGCATCGTCAATGCGTGCCGCCTTACCTAGCTGCGCTGCATCGGCGGTGGTCAACGGGGCTTCCAGCATCGCTTCAATGCGGCCTTCCACGTCATCCGGCAGCTTTTTGCCTTCTGCGGAGAAAAACTTAATGCCGTTATCGTCAAACGGATTATGAGAAGCTGAAATCACAATGCCCGCATCCGCCCGGAAGGTACGTGTGAGATAAGCGATCCCAGGCGTGGGCATCGGCCCTAACAGGGAAACATCCACACCGGCGGCTGAAAGCCCCGCTTCCAGCGCCGACTCAAACATATAGCCAGAAATACGCGTGTCTTTACCAATTAATACCCGCGTGCGGCCCTTTTCACGGCGCAGCACCTGCCCAGCGGCCCACCCCAACTTGAGCATAAAATCAGCGGTAATCGGTGACTGCCCAACGGTACCGCGAATACCATCAGTACCAAAATAGCGTCGTGTCATAACGAGAGTTCCTTATCAACGGGCGGCTCACAGCCCTCTTGTAGCACCGCCCAAGCCATATTCACAGCATCCACTGTAGGCCCAACATCATGCACTCGTAGAATGCTCGCCCCACGTTCAACCGCCATAGCCGACAAAGCCAAGCCGCCAGCTAACCGCTCTTCTACCGGACGACCCAGTACTTTGCCAATCATGCTTTTACGTGACATGCCTACCAATATCGGCAGATCAAGCGCGAGCAGCGACTCCATATACTTGAGCAAACGCAGATTATGCTCGACGGTTTTGCCAAACCCAAAGCCAGGGTCGATCAAAAGACGATGACGGCGCAGCCCTACTGCTTCACAAGCATCGATACGCTCGGATAAATACGCCGCGACCGCACGCTCTACGGGCTCGCTGTACTCAGGAGAGTGCTGCATGTTCTGCGGCTCGCCCTGGCGGTGCATCAGACACACAGGCAAACCGCTGCTGGCAGCAGCTGCCAGTGCGCCCTCGCGCTCTAGCGCACGCACATCGTTAATCATCCCCACCCCTAAGGCGCTGGCTTCACGAATTACCGTGGCGCTGCTGGTATCCACCGATACCAACGCATCTAGTTCGCGCACCAGAGCTTCCACTACGGGTGCGACACGGTCTAGCTCTTGCTGCTCAGAAACCGCCATAGCGCCTGGACGGGTCGATTCGCCGCCCACATCAATCAAGGCAGCGCCTTCGGCCAGCATGCGCTCGGCGTGGCGTAGCGCATCGTCTAAGGCAACATGCTGACCACCATCGGAGAACGAATCAGGCGTGACGTTCAAAATACCCATCACCCGTGGAAACGAAAGATCAAGCGTATGGCGCCCACAGCGCAGCTGCAAAGCACTCTCTGCTTGGCGCGAAGGCGATGAAGGGTCAACGTTCGGTGTCATGCTACCGCCTAAAAATAGAAAAGAAACGTAACTGCTATTGGCCCACAGCATAACAAAAAGGCGCCCCAATATGGGACGCCTTTGCTAACACCAGCAGTATGGCTTGATTAAGGACCTGCCGGGCCACCTAGCGGGTCAGATGGGCGACGGCGAGGCTCATCGTCATCCTCTTCGCCTTCATCGCTTGACGCGTTAGGTGCTTGCTCATCCGCTTTCGCTTCTGGCTTATCGTCGCTGATGCGCATTCCACCACCAGAGGAGTCACCGTCGTTCCAGCCTTCCGGCGGACGCGGGTCACGTCCTTCCATGATGTCTTTAAGCTGGCTGGCGTCGATGGTTTCAAACTTCATCAGCGCTTCTGCCATGGCATCCAGCTTGTCGCGGTTGTCATGCAGAATCTGACGCGCCTGCTCGTAACACTCATCGATAATCTTGCGCACTTCTTTATCAAGACGCGTGATGGTTTCGCCAGATTTCAGCTTACCGCCGCCCTGACCAGGGCCACCGAGGAACTGGTGAGACTCGTCCTCATCGTACATGATCGGCCCCATCTCATCCGAGAGACCCCATTTGGCCACCATGTTGTGAGCCAGCTCAGTGGCACGCTTGATGTCGTTAGATGCACCAGTGGTCACACCGTTAGCACCCAGCGTCATCTCTTCGGCAATACGACCGCCAAACAGCGAGCAGATCTGGCTGATAATTTGCTGGCGCGACAGGCTGTAGCGATCCTCTTCCGGCAGGAACATCGTCACACCCAGCGCGCGGCCACGGGGAATAATCGTCACCTTGTAGACCGGATCGTGCTCAGGCATGACCAAGCCAATAATCGCGTGGCCTGCTTCGTGATAAGCGGTATTGAGCTTCTCTTTATCGGTCATGACCATGGATTTGCGCTCAGCGCCCATCATGATCTTGTCCTTGGCCAGCTCAAGCTCTTCCATGCCTACCAGGCGCTTGTTACGACGCGCCGCAAACAGGGCAGCCTCGTTCACCAGGTTGGCCAGGTCGGCACCGGAGAAGCCAGGCGTACCACGGGCAATCAGCTGCGGCTTCACGTCATCCGCCAGCGGCACCTTGCGCAGGTGAACGCCCAGAATATGCTCACGGCCACGGATATCCGGCAAGCCCACGGTTACCTGACGGTCGAAGCGGCCCGGGCGCAGCAGCGCGGGGTCAAGAACGTCCGGGCGGTTGGTGGCGGCGATGACAATAATGCCCTCGTTGGCTTCAAAGCCGTCCATCTCGACCAGCAGCTGGTTCAGCGTCTGCTCACGCTCATCATTACCACCACCCATGCCGGTACCGCGCGAGCGGCCAACAGCATCGATTTCGTCGATAAAGATAATGCAGGGCGCCTGCTTCTTGGCCTGTTCGAACATGTCGCGTACGCGGGACGCACCCACACCGACGAACATTTCAACGAAGTCGGAACCCGAGATGGAGAAGAACGGCACTTTAGCTTCGCCCGCGATAGACTTGGCCAGCAGCGTTTTACCGGTACCGGGCGGGCCCACCATCAGTACGCCGCGGGGAATGGTACCCCCCAGACGCTGGAACTTGGTCGGGTCGCGCAGGAAGTCGACCAGCTCTTCTACTTCCTCCTTCGCTTCGTCGCAGCCTGCGACATCTGCAAAGGTGGTTTTGATCTGATCCTGGGAGAGCAGCTTCGCCTTGGATTTGCCAAAGCTCATCGGGCCACCCTTGCCACCACCGGCACCGCCTTGCATCTGGCGCATGAAGAACATGAAGATCGCCAGAATGAGCAGGATCGGGAAACTGGCAATCAGTAGCCGCGTCCAGATGCTTTGCTGCTCCGGCGCCTTGCCGACCACCGTGACATTGTTGCTCAGCAGGTCGTCGATCAGCTTGGGATCTTCTGCGGCAGGGCGGATGGTCTGGAACTGCGAACCATCGATCCGCTCACCGGTGATGGTATACCCATCGATGGTGACGCTGCGGATCTGCTGATTTTGCACCTGCTGCACAAACTGGGAGTAGTTAGTGGTTTGCGGTGCGCTTTCCGTACTGAAATTATTGAACACTGTCAGTAGAACGGCCGCGATGACCAACCACAGAATCAGGTTCTTCGCCATATCGTTCAAGGGGCTACCCTCATTACAAGAATCCGTCAGTTAACCGTTAGTACTCAGACCTTACACTAGAGTTTAACGTTCAACCATTGCCAAAGCGCATAACGCCCTGGGCCATCTGTGTCACGCTCGTCCAATGTGCATAATGTGACACACCTTACGCCTGCCTGTCTGGCAATCGTGGTGATAAATCGTCGCTATCGTGGCCATGCACGCGGTCACTTGCTAACCGCGAAAGCCTTCGGCCAGAAAATAGACTTCTCGTGAACGGGCCCGTGAAGCATCCGGCTTACGGGTCACTACGCGCTGAAAGCTGCCGCGCAGCTCCTTCAAATAGGTGTCGAAGCCCTCCCCCTGAAACACTTTGACCAGAAAACGCCCCTTGGGCGAGAGCGTTTCACGCGCCAGCTCCAGAGCAAGCTCGACAAGGTACATGGCCTGTGGCTGATCGATGGCTGCCATACCACTCATATTGGGGGCCATGTCCGACATAACAAGGTCTACCGGACGATTTCCCAGGCGCTCAAGAATCGCGTTAAGTACGCTCTCCTCGGTAAAATCGCCCTGAATAAAGTCCACCCCTGCCAGCGCATCCATCTCCAGAATATCAGAGGCGATGACCACGCCCTCTGGCCCGACTTTTTCGGCGGCGATTTGGCTCCATCCACCGGGGGCTGCCCCCAGATCAATGATCGTCATACCATTACGAAACAGTTTATCCTTCTCATCCAGCTCTAGCAGCTTATAGCTCGCCCGGGAGCGGTAGCCATCCTGCCAGCTCTGTTTTACGTACTGGTCGTCGAAATGTTCTTTCTTCCAGTTGTTGCTGGTTTTGCTCACTGAATGTTTACGGCTTGGAGGCTTTTGCTGCATGTGGGAATCTGACACTGGAATAAGAGATGGGTGCGTTCACGTGATTGCTTTCACTTAGCGGCATTTCACCGTAAGATGGAACGTTAAGCGCTAACCGGGATACCGCAAGATACCATGAGCTTGTCACAGGCACAAAAGAAAGCATTTCGTAGCATTGGCCACCATTTGAACCCCGTGGTCACCGTTTCTGAGAACGGCGTCTCCGAAAACCTGCTCGCAGAACTCAGCCGCGCGCTCAACGACCACGAGCTGATCAAAGTGAAGCTCGCCCTGCCCGAGCGGGATGATCGCGCCGCGATGATCAACGAGCTGCTGGCTGACAGCAAGGCCGAGCTGGTGCAGACCATTGGCAAAATGGCGCTGCTTTATCGCCGCAACCCAAAGGCTAACCCCAAGCTCTCCAACGTTACCCGCTTCGAAAACCATCACGGGCGGCACTAAAGCACACAGTACTATGCTGACACGGTGCCAAGCGCCGCTAAGCTAAAAGGCCCGAAGCAGCTACCTGCATCGGGCCTTTTTTATGGCGCTATCCGCACAATATTAGAGGTGTTCAACACTCTCAATTTCGTACTCAACGTCGCCGCCGGGCGTTTTCACCACCACCACATCGCCCTCTTCTTTACCAATCAGCGCGCGCGCAATGGGTGAAGTGACCGAAATACGCCCCGCTTTAATGTCGGCTTCATCTTCGCCAACAATGCGATAGGTAACGCTGGCATCACTATCCAGGTTCAAGAGCGACACAGTCACCCCAAAAATCACCTTGCCGGTTTTCGGCAGCTTGGTGACATCAATCACCTGGGCGCCAGAGAGCTTACTCTCGATTTCCTGAATACGGCCTTCAATAAACCCCTGTTGTTCACGGGCGGCGTGGTACTCGGCGTTCTCCTTGAGATCGCCGTGTTCACGCGCTTCAGCGATGGCCGCAATCACCTGAGGGCGAGCTTCGCCCTTCAAGTGGTTGAGCTCTTCGCGAAGACTTTTTTCTCCCGCTACCGTCATCGGGACCTTGTTCATTGACTTGCTCCTGCATGCAGATCCTGAAGGCGCCGCACCGTAATCTCCCTACCGTACTCTAGCGCCATGCAAACAGCATTAGCGCCCGCCAAGGTGGTCGCATAGGGCACCTTGCGCGCGAGAGCAGTACGGCGAATGATCGAAGAGTCGTTGATTGCCTGACGACCTTCGGTGGTATTCACGATGTAGGCGATTTCGTCGTTCTTCAGCAGATCGACGATATGGGGACGGCCTTCGTAGACTTTATTGACGTGCTCCACGGGCAGCCCGGCGGCTTCGAGGGCCGCAGCGGTACCGCGTGTTGCACATAGCGTGAAGCCCAATGTTAGCAGAGAACGGGCCACTTCGATAATCCCCTGCTTATCAGGCTCACGCACCGACAGGAACGCTTTACGGTCGCCATCCAGCGCCGGGATCGCCTCGCCCGCGCCCAGCTGCGCCTTGAAAAAGGCTTCCGCGAAGGTATCGCC
Source organism: Vreelandella aquamarina (assembly GCF_900110265.1). Lineage (GTDB taxonomy): Bacteria > Pseudomonadota > Gammaproteobacteria > Pseudomonadales > Halomonadaceae > Vreelandella > Vreelandella aquamarina. The sequence continues at coordinate 38,257 of NZ_FODB01000008.1, forward strand.
CGAGCCCATCACTTCACCGGTGGATTTCATTTCCGGCGAGAGAATTGGATCAACGCCCTGGAACTTGTTGAACGGGAAGACCGCTTCTTTGACGCTATAGAAGTGCGGCACTATCTCACGTTCGAAGCCCTGCTCGGCCAGCGTCTTACCAGCCATGCAGCGCGCGGCAATCTGCGCCAGCGAGGTGCCGATGCACTTGGAAACAAACGGCACGGTACGCGATGCACGAGGGTTGACCTCGATCACGTAGATCTCGCCCTCCTGCCAGGCCAGCTGCACGTTCATCAGGCCTTTGACGCCCAGCTCCACGGCCATTTTCTTGACCTGCTCACGCATCTCGTCCTGCACGTCGGCAGGCAGCGAGTAAGGCGGCAGCGCGCAGGCGGAGTCACCGGAGTGAACGCCCGCCTGCTCAACGTGCTGCATGATACCGCCAATCACGACCTGCTGGCCGTCAGAGACCGCATCGATATCCACTTCCACCGCCGCGCTCAGGAAGTGATCCAGCAGTACCGGAGAGTCGTTAGAGACCTTCACCGCGTTGGTCATGTAGTTTTCGAGCTCAGAGGCATCGTAGACGATCTCCATGGCACGGCCACCTAGTACGTAGCTGGGGCGCACGACCAGCGGGTAGCCGATCTTCTCGGCCTTGGTGAAGGCTTCTTCGAAGCTCCGGGCCGTGGCGTTGGGCGGCTGCTTCAGGTCGAGCTTGTCGATCATCACCTGGAAGCGCTCGCGGTCTTCGGCGCGATCGATGGCGTCCGGCGTGGTACCGATGATCGGCACGCCTGCGGCTTCCAGCTCGCGAGCCAGCTTCAGCGGGGTTTGGCCACCGAACTGGACGATGACGCCCACCGGCTTCTCCTTGTCGGCGATTTCCAGCACGTCTTCCAGCGTCACCGGCTCGAAGTAGAGACGGTCGGAGGTGTCGTAGTCGGTGGAGACGGTTTCCGGGTTGCAGTTGACCATGATGGTTTCATAGCCGTCGTCGCGCATGGCGAAGGCGGCGTGCACACAGCAGTAGTCGAACTCGATACCCTGACCGATACGGTTCGGGCCACCGCCCAGCACCATGATCTTCTGGCGATCCGACACGTCCGCTTCGCACTCCTCTTCATAGGTGGAGTACATGTAGGCGGTATCGGAAGCAAACTCGGCGGCACAGGTGTCCACGCGCTTGTACACCGGGCGAATGCCTGCTGCCTGACGCGTCTTGCGGAACTCCTTCTCGGAGACGCCCAGCAGCTTCGCCAGCCGCGCATCGGAGAAGCCCTTGCGCTTGAGCTGGAACAGCTCACGCGCCGAGAACTCTGCCAGGGCGCGCTTGGACACGGCGGCTTCGGTGAGAATCAGGTCTTCCATTTGCACCAGGAACCAGCGGTCGATGTTGGTCAGCGCAAAGATCTCTTCCACGCTCATACCAGCGCGCATAGCATCAGCCACAAAGAAGATACGCTCGGCACCCGCGGCCTGCAGCTCGCCCTTAATCTGGGCCATCGTTTCATCGGTGAACTCGGTGATGATCGGGTCGAGGCCGTCGTTACCGGTTTCCATACCGCGCAGCGCTTTTTGCAGCGACTCTTGGAACGTGCGGCCAATCGCCATCACTTCACCCACCGACTTCATCTGGGTGGTCAGGCGGTCGTTCGCTTGGGGGAATTTCTCGAACGTAAAGCGCGGAATTTTGGTCACGACATAGTCGATGGACGGCTCAAACGACGCTGGTGTTTGACCGCCAGTAATATCGTTCTGCAGCTCGTCAAGGGTGTAACCCACCGCCAGCTTCGCGGCGATTTTAGCAATCGGGAAACCGGTGGCCTTCGATGCCAGCGCCGACGAGCGCGACACACGCGGGTTCATCTCGATCACGACCAGACGACCGGTTTTCGGGTCCATACCGAACTGCACGTTCGACCCCCCGGTTTCCACGCCGATCTCGCGCAGCACGGCCAGAGAGGCGTCGCGCATGATCTGGTACTCTTTATCGGTCAGCGTCTGGGCAGGCGCGACGGTAATCGAGTCGCCGGTGTGTACGCCCATGGGGTCGAAGTTTTCGATGGCGCAGACGATGATGCAGTTGTCGTTGCGGTCACGCACCACTTCCATCTCGTACTCTTTCCAGCCCAGCAGCGACTCGTCGATGAGCAGCTCGTGGTTGTTGGAAAGTTCGAACCCGCGGGTACAGATCTCTTCGAACTCTTCCTTGTTGTACGCCACGCCGCCGCCGGAGCCGCCCATGGTGTAGGAAGGACGGATGATGGTCGGGAAGCCCAGCTCCGCCTGAATCTCCCAGGCCTCGTCCATGGTGTGCGCCACTTTGGCCTTGGGGCACTCCAGGCCAATGCGCTTCATGGCTTGGTCGAACAGGTCGCGGTCTTCCGCCATGTTAATGGCGTCGGCGTTGGCGCCGATCATCTCAACACTGTACTTAGCAAGTACGCCATGTTTTTCAAGATCCAGCGCACAGTTCAGCGCGGTTTGGCCGCCCATGGTGGGGAGAATGGCGTCCGGGCGCTCGACTTCGATAATTTTCTCAACCGCCTGCCAGGTGATTGGCTCGATGTAGGTGGCATCGGCCATGGCAGGGTCGGTCATGATGGTGGCCGGATTAGAGTTGACCAAAATAACCCGGTAACCCTCTTCGCGCAGCGCTTTACACGCCTGAGCGCCAGAGTAGTCGAATTCGCAGGCCTGGCCGATGACAATCGGACCAGCGCCAATGATAAGAATGCTATTGATATCGGTACGCTTAGGCATAACGGTTCCCGCAAAAAGTGGTGACGATGAGCATCAAAACGGCGTAACTAGGCAATGAGAGGCAGCGCGGCTAACTTAGCGGCGCGCCTGCATCATGGCGATAAAGCGATCAAATAGCGGCGCTACATCGCGCGGGCCAGGGCTGGCTTCCGGGTGGCCCTGAAAGCTAAACGCCGGGCGGTCGGTACGCTCAATGCCCTGCAGGGTGCCATCGAACAGCGAGCGGTGCGTGGCACGTACGTTGCTGGGCAGGGAGGCTTCATCGGCGGCAAAGCCATGGTTCTGGCTGGTGATCATCACCGTGCCGGTATCTAGGTCTTGTACCGGATGGTTAGCACCATGGTGGCCGTGGCCCATCTTGACGGTTTTGGCACCGGAGGCCAGCGCCAGCAGCTGGTGGCCCAAGCAAATGCCGAACACCGGCGTGTCGGTTTCCAACACTTCCTGGATCGCTTTGATGGCGTAGTCACAGGGCTCGGGGTCGCCGGGGCCGTTAGCCAGGAACACGCCATCCGGGTTCATCGCCAGCACCTCTGCCGCAGGCGTTTGCGCCGGCACCACGGTCAAGCGGCAGCCGCGCGCCGCCAGCATACGCAGGATGTTGAACTTCACGCCGTAATCAAACGCGACCACATGGTAAGGGCGCTCGCCCTGGCTCGCATCCGCATAGCCTTCGCCCAAGGCCCACTCGCCTTCCGACCACTCGTAAGCCTCTTTGCAGGAGACTTCCTTGGCTAAATCCATGCCCTTCAAGCCCGGAAATGCCTTCGCCGCCGCCAGCGCCCGCTCGACGGCATCCTCACCTTCTGCATCGGCACCCGCCAGAATCGCACCGTTCTGGGCACCTTTATCGCGCAAAATACGCGTCAGGCGGCGGGTATCGATATCCGCAATACCCAGCACGTTTTGGCTTTTCAGGTAATCAGAGAGGGTTTGCTCAGAACGGAAGCTACTGGCCAGCAGGGGGAGATCGCGAATTACCAAGCCAGCTGCCGCAATCGAGGCGGACTCTACATCTTCAGAGTTAATGCCAGTGTTGCCGATGTGCGGGTAAGTCAGGGTGACGATTTGGCGGGTGTAAGAGGGGTCGGTGAGGATTTCCTGGTAGCCGGTCATGGCTGTATTGAACACCACCTCACCGCTTGTGACTCCATCCGCGCCAATGGCAGTTCCATGAAACACACTGCCATCTTCCAGGGCCAATATCGCGGGTTTGCTCAATGCGGGGTTATTCAAGACAAGTTCTCCCATGCTGGTGGGAGCCTGTGGGCGCAGGCTCGGCGATCCGGTTGTCGGCGTTTGCGTGCAAACGTCGGGTCGTAAAAAAGCGGGACGAAGCCGATAATAAAAAATCGGTTTCATCCCGCTTGTTGTTCTCTTTCCTTGGCCTTCATAACGGTGTTAGCCATGGCGCAGCATTTAGCTGACTACTTTTCCCACTTAACGGCCAGTGCAACAAGCGCGGTGCTCTCTCTACAGCTCTTCACTACTGTAGATATTTTGCTGCTCTTTGCAGCCACTGGGCCAAAATTTTTGGAATGTTACAGCATTTAGCGCACCAGGGCCAGCGCTTTATGCCGACCTTGTCTAACACAAGCCCACGGCTCAGCTCAGTGCCAGCACGTCCTGCATGTCATAACGGCCATGCGGCTGAGCGGCCACCCAGCGCGCCGCCCGCACGGCCCCTTTGGCGAAGGTCATACGGCTGGAAGCTTTATGAGTGATTTCGATGCGCTCGCCTTCGGTGGCGAACATGACAGTATGCTCACCGACGATATCGCCCGCCCGCACGGTAGCGAAGCCGATCTCTTTATCAGTACGCGGGCCGCACTGCCCAACCCGCTCAAACACGCCGTGCTCTTTCAAGGTACGCCCCAAGCTTTCGGCCACCACTTCACCCATTTTAATGGCCGTACCGGAAGGCGCATCGACTTTATGGCGGTGGTGGGACTCAATCACCTCAATATCGTAGCCTTCATCACCCAGCGCCTTGGCCGCCGTTTCCAGTAGCTTGAGCGTCAGGTTCACGCCCACGCTCATGTTGGGAGCAAACACCATGGCCACCTTATCGCGGTAACTATCTAGCTCGGCCAGCTCTTCATCGTTCATACCGGTGGTGCCGATCACGATGCACTTACCGTGCTCGGCGCAGAATGCCAGATTCGCCAAGGTGACTTGGGGCGCAGTGAAGTCGATCAGCACGTCGAAGTCATCCACAATGGCGTCGAGCGAATCCACGGCGGCCACACCACGCTTACCCACACCTGCCAGCTCGCCGATATCTACGCCCGCCAGGGAGCTGCCCGGCTCCACAATACCGCCTGCAAGCGAGGCATCAGCCTGTTGCTCAACAGCGTTAACTAACGTGCGGCCCATGCGGCCAGCTACGCCTACAATGGCAATTCGGGTCATGGAAACTCCTACGCGTGCGCTATTTGGCATCAACTAGAAACAAAAAAGGTGGCCGCGATTATAGCAGACCACCCTTAGCGATGCGGCGCTAACGGCAGCGCCTTCATGCACTTTCAATTCTCCCAGACAATCTCCAGCGACTCGTCTTTCGCCATACGCATTAGATGGCTCTCGACCACGCCCTCTAGCTGGTCCAAGTGCTCTTCTTCCAGGGTTTCGATGGAGACCAGTAGCCGATCAGGTTCGGCGTGCATCAGGCAAGTACCGCTGGCAAACACGATCTTGGCGTCCTGCTCACTGTGCTCCACCTCAAGCTTATGCGCCCAATGTTTACACAGGCGGTTGATCAACCGCGCGCCGGATGGGGTGGCAATTTCTGCTCGGGATAAAGGCATAGAGATCTCTCCATATAGGTGGCGGGTGAGCACCCACTAGCCTAATCCCCACCGCGATAAGAACCAAGCGTTGCATGAGAATTCGTTGCAACGGTGCAGCCACCTAGCTACACGCAACAAAAAACCAGCACCCAATGGATGCTGGTTTTTAGCGTTGCTACACAAACTGTATGAAATAGATAAAGACCTTACGGCTTCATCTCTTCAAAGAACTTCTTCACGCTGTCGAAGAAGCCAGTCTTTTTCGGCGAGTGGCTATGACTATTGCTGTCATCAAAGCTCTTTTGCAGCTGGCGAAGCAGGTCTTTCTGCTCGTCGTTGAGGTTGACGGGCGTTTCCAACACTACTTTGCACAGCAGGTCGCCGGGGGCACCGCCGCGTACCGGCTTCACGCCTTTGCCGCGCAGGCGGAAGAGTTTGCCGGTTTGGGTTTCCGGCGGGATCTTCAGCTTCACGCGACCATCTAGCGTGGGCACTTCCAGCTCGCCACCTAACGCTGCATCAACAAAGTTGATCGGCACGTCGCACTGCAGGTGCTTACCGTCACGCTTGAAGATGTGGTGCGGCTTAATGGACACCTGAACGTACAGATCGCCCGCCGGGCCACCGTTCACGCCGCTCTCGCCTTCGCCGTTGAGACGAATACGGTCTCCCGTATCCACACCCGGCGGAATCTTCACCGAGAGGGTGCGGGTTTCGCGCACGCGCCCTTCGCCGTTACATTTGTGGCACGGCACTTTGATGTGCTGGCCACTGCCGTGACAGGTCGGGCAGGTTTGCTGAACCGCAAAGAAGCCCTGCTGCATGCGTACTTGGCCGTGACCATGACAGGTCGGGCAGGTCTCTTTGGTGGAGCCCGGCTCGGCGCCGCCACCGTCACAGCGGTCACACTCAATATGACGCGGGACGCGAATATCCACCGTGGTGCCCGCCACTGCGCTCTCTAGATCCAGCTCTAGGTTGTAGCGCAGGTCGGAACCCCGTGCAGGTGCGTTGGGCCCACGACGACGGCCACCGCCGCCACCGAAGATATCGCCAAACACATCGCCGAAGATATCGCTGAAATCGCCAGCGCCGCCGCCACCGAAGCCGCCGCCCTGGCCATCCACACCGGCATGGCCGAACTGGTCGTAGGCCGCGCGCTTCTCACCATCGCTCAGAACTTCGTAAGCTTCCGACACTTCGCGGAATTTTTCCGCTGCGGAGGTATCGTCCGGGTTTCGATCAGGGTGGAATTTTTGCGCCAGACGGCGATAGGCCTTTTTGATCTCTTTCTGATCGGCCCCTTTTTCGACACCCAGGACTTCGTAATAATCGCGTTTGGACATGGGTCCTACGCCTCCTGGTTAGCTACACACTATAGGCGTCTCGGCCGCGGAAACAGCAACGCGGGAGTTGCCTCCCGCGTCACCACTTTCCTTGGCAGAAAGAGGTGGGTTACTGCTTCTTCTTGTCGTCGTTGACTTCTTCGTACTCGGCGTCAACCACGTCATCGTCCTGCTTGGTGTTGGCTTCTTCAGCACCTTCACCACCCGCCTGGGCCGCTTCTGCCTGTTCGGCGTACATCTTTTGCGCCAGCTGGCCGGAGACTTCGGTCAGCGCATCCAGTTTCTTCTGGATGTCGTCCTGGTCATCGGTTTTCACCGCTTCTTCCAGTTCGGCGATGGCGTTTTCGATGGCCTGTTTCTCGTCATCGGTGGCCTTATCGCCCGCTTCTTGAACGGTCTTACGGGTGGCGTGAATCATGCCGTCCGCTTGGTTACGCAGCTGCACCAGCGCTTCAAACTTTTTGTCTTCGTCCGCGTGGGCTTCGGCATCACGTACCATTTGCTCGATCTCTTCATCGGAGAGGCCGCTAGACGCCTTGATGACGATGGACTGCTCTTTACCGGTCGCCTTGTCTTTGGCAGACACGTTCAGAATACCGTTGGCATCGAGGTCGAACGCCACTTCGATCTGCGGCACACCGCGCGGTGCCGGCGGAATGTCGGCGAGGTCGAAGCGACCCAGCGACTTGTTCTGCGACACTTGCTTACGCTCACCCTGAACGACGTGAATGGTCACGGCGGTCTGGTTGTCATCCGCGGTCGAGAAGGTTTGCGTCTTCTTGGTCGGGATGGTGGTGTTCTTGTCGATCAGCGGCGTCATCACGCCACCCAGGGTTTCGATACCCAGGGTCAGCGGGGTAACGTCAAGCAGCAGAACGTCTTTTACGTCGCCACCCAATACACCGCCCTGAATCGCAGCGCCCACGGCAACCGCTTCATCCGGGTTCACGTCTTTACGGGCTTCTTTACCGAAGAAGTCTGCCGCTTTCTTCTGAACCAACGGCATGCGGGTCTGACCGCCGACCAGGATCACTTCGTCGATTTCAGAAGCGGATAAGCCTGCATCTTTCAGCGCCATTTTGCACGGCTCGAGCGAACGCTGTACCAGGTCTTCGACCAGCGACTCCAGTTTGGCACGAGTCACCTTCACGTTGAGGTGTTTCGGGCCAGTGTTGTCGGCGGTGATGTACGGCAAGTTCACATCGGTCTGCTGGGCGCTGGAAAGCTCGATTTTGGCTTTCTCGGCGGCTTCTTTCAGACGCTGCATGGCCAGATTGTCACCAGACAAATCGATACCGCTGTCCGACTTGAACTGATCGACCAGATAGTTGATCAGCGCGAGGTCGAAATCTTCACCACCCAGGAAGGTGTCACCGTTGGTTGCCAATACTTCGAACTGCGTTTCGCCATCCACGTCGGCGACTTCGATGATGGAAATATCGAAGGTACCACCACCCAAGTCGTAGACTGCGATGGTTTTGTCGCCACGGGCTTTGTCCATGCCGTAGGCCAGAGCAGCAGCGGTCGGCTCGTTGATGATACGCTTGACGTCTAGACCGGCAATGCGGCCTGCATCTTTAGTAGCCTGACGCTGGCTGTCGTTGAAGTAGGCCGGTACGGTGATGACCGCTTCGGTGACCGCTTCGCCGAGATAATCTTCGGCGGTTTTCTTCATCTTCTTCAGCACTTCCGCGCTCACCTGCGGCGGCGCCATTTTTTTGCCTTTTACTTCTACCCACGCGTCACCGTTGTCGGCTTCGGCGATTTTGTAGGGCACCATCTTGATGTCTTTTTGAACGACGTCGTCTTTGAAGCGACGGCCGATCAGACGCTTGATGGCGTAAAGAGTGTTTTCCGGGTTAGTCACGGCCTGGCGCTTGGCGGCCTGGCCTACCAGGATTTCACCGTCGTCGGTGTAGGCAATGATAGAAGGCGTGGTACGACCGCCTTCGGCGTTTTCAATGACTTTAGCGCTATCACCATCGAGCACGGCCACACAAGAGTTAGTGGTGCCCAGGTCGATTCCAATAATGCGTCCCATAGCAAAAACCTCGAATTCAGTTGTTACAAAACTAAAAAATTTGCTCTTTAAACAAGTTGCGGGCTTATCCCGCGGGGTTGACCTTTATTTGGGGGCCGCTTGCCGCATTTCAAGGGCTTTTTTTGCGGCAATGCGTCAACGCGGCTTAATTCGCTTTTTGGCTGACCACGACCATGGCAGGACGCACGAGGCGGCCGTTCAACAGATAGCCTTTCTGCATCACATCCATCACGGTGTTGGGGTCGAGCTCTGGGTTCGGCACCATCGCCATGGCTTCATGCACCTGTGGATCGAAGGGCTCGCCCTGAGGCTCGATGCTTTCGACGCCAAACTTGCTCAGCACGTCGAGCTGCATCTTGAGGGTCATGGAGACACCTTCGCGATGCGCCTCGGACGCATCGTCCTGCATGCTTTCCAGCGCTTTCTCCAAGCTATCCACCACGGGCAGCAGCTCTTTGACAAACTTCTCTAGGGCAAACTTGCGCGCCTTTTCGGCTTCTTGCTCCGCCCGGCGGCGAACATTCTGAGCTTCGGCAGCAGCCCGCAGCGCTTGGTCTTTGGCTTCCGCCAGGCTCTGCTCGAGTTCTTCTACCTGAGCGGCCAGCACGTCGGCTTCGGGGCTACTAGCGCTATCTTTCAGCGGTGCATCGTCATCGATCAACCCTTCCAGTTCGCCTTCCACCAACCGTTCTTCGGCAGACTGGTCGGTGACCTCTGCTTCCTGCTCTTGGCGTGCCAGCTCATCTTCCAACGGGGTTTGCGGTTCTTTTGCCATGCCTTGCTCCTGAAATAAGTAACGGTGCCGGTGGCGGCCACCTGAGGTAAGTAGCGGGTGTTAACCACGTATGCAGCCTATATGGGGGCCATCAAAGCCATCTCAAGAGGGGCATTGAAGTGAGTTATCGACTACTGTATAAAACAACAATTATTGGATAAGTATCCAGCTTCTGTGCCGCACCGCCTCAGGAGGCCTTATGCTTACGCAGCTAGCGATCCAAGACTATGCGATCGTTGATCGTCTCGAACTCGACCTCACCCGTGGCATGACCGCCATTACGGGGGAAACCGGGGCGGGTAAATCCATTCTACTGGGTGCTCTGGGGCTCTGCCTGGGCGAGCGCGCCGATGCGGGTAGCGTGCGCCACGGCTGCGAGCGAACCGACCTCTCCGCCCGTTTCGATATCCAGCACCTGCCCGCAGCAGCCGAGTGGCTCGACGCCCGCGAGCTGCCTGCCGATGAGTGCCTCTTGCGTCGCGTGGTTACTGCCAACGGGCGCTCCAAGGCGTGGATCAATGGCCACCCAGCGACCATTGCCGATTTGAAATCTCTGGGTGAACAGCTGATTCAGATTCATGGCCAGCATGCCCACCAAGCCTTGATGCGGGAAGAGACGCACTTGGCGCTACTGGATGACTACGCCGGGCTTCGCGAACGCAGCCAGCAGCTAGCCGAGACGTTCCGCGAGTGGCGCAGTGCCCGCCGTCGGCTGAAAAAACTCAGTGAAGAGGGCAGCGAAGTCGAGGCCAAACGCCAACTGCTGCGCTATCAAGTCGAGGAGCTGGACCAGTTGGGCCTTGCCGAAGGCGAGCTGCAAACCTTGGAAGAGGAGCAGCACACCCTGGCCCACGCCGAAGAGACCCTACGTGAAACCCAGTTTGCCGCCGACTGCTGCGAAAGCGATGAAGGGGGCGCGCTGTCGCTTCTCAACCAAGCCTACGCCCACTTGAGTGCGCTGCCCGGCAGCGATAAAGGCACGCTGGCCAATACGCTCACCATGTTGAGCGATGCCCGAATTCAAGTCGAAGAAGCCGCTAGCGAGCTGCACCGATTGGCCAGCACCACCGAACTGGACCCAGAGCGACTGGCGTGGGTCGAGGAGCGCATGGGCGACGTACACCGCATTGCCCGTAAGCACCACGTCGCTCCCGAAGAGATTTGCGCGCTGCATGCCCAACTCAAACAAGAGGTGGCGCAGCTCGAAGCCAGCGATGACGATCTAGAAGCTCTCAGCAGTCAAGTGGCCGAGTACCGCGAGCGTTACCGCAGCGAAGCCAAACAGCTCACCGAAGCACGCCAAAAGGCTGCTGTTCGCTTGGGCAAAGAGGTGCAGCAGCAGTTGGCCTTCCTGGCCATGGGCAAAGCACGTTTCGACGTGGACGTCACCCCACGCGAAACGCCTTCCCCCGAGGGCTTGGACCATGTGCAATTCCTGATCAGCGCCAACCCGGGCCAACCCGCCCGGCCGCTCACCAAAGTCGCTTCCGGTGGCGAGCTGTCGCGCATCAGCCTGGCCATTCAGGTGGTAGCGGCGTCGCATTCGACGATTCCGAGCTTGGTCTTCGATGAAGTGGACGTGGGTATTTCTGGGGCAACGGCGGAAATCGTCGGCCAACTGCTACGTAAACTAGGCGAAAACGGCCAGGTAATGACCGTGACCCACCTGCCTCAAGTGGCTGCCCAGGCGCACCAGCATCTGCACATCGAAAAGCGCGCCAAGCGAGACACCACGCTCACCCACATGGCGCTGCTGGACGAACGCGGCCGGATTAGCGAGCTGGCGAGGATGCTGGGCGGCGTGACACTTTCCGACCAGACCCTGGCCCATGCACGTGAGATGCTTCACGCCAGCCAGCGCCCTCCTCACTAAGCTCAACCAAACTCAACCAAGCCCACGCCAAGCCTTTGCCCTTCGCCGGGCGAAGGCAGCGCTTCGGCCATCACGCGACCTACAAAAACGCCCCTGAGGCGCCAGATGAACTACTCTGGCACCCCAAGGGCGTTTTCATGTGGCAGCGGACTACTTGCGGTTCGTGGGGCCACTGTCCTGGCGCGTAACGTCCGACCCACGGGGGCGTACGTACAGCACCAGAGCATGGTCCACTAGCTCGTAGCCGTGCTCTTCGGCGATCTCTTGCTGGCGACGCTCGATGATGTCATCGACAAATTCGATGATCTCACCGCTTTCCAGACACACCATATGGTCGTGGTGGTCTTCTTGGGTCATCTCGAATACTGCATGGCCACCGTCAAAGTTGTGACGAATCACAAGGCCCGCTGATTCAAACTGAGTCAGCACGCGGTAGACAGTTGCCAGGCCAACATCCTCGCCCGCATCAATCAGTGTTTTATACACTTCTTCTGCGCTAAGGTGGTGTTGGCCCGAAGCATTTTCGAGAATCTGCAGGATCTTGACGCGCGGCAGGGTCACTTTCAGCCCGGCTTTGCGTAGTTCATGGTTCTGATCGGCCATGGTTGCTCTTCGCAGTAACAGGTTAGGTCGGGTATCATCGACCGAAACCACGATAGTGAAGAACAGGCTCAAATGCAAAAATTGACTCGTATCATTACCCTTTCCGTCGCCCTGACCGTTGTCAGTGGCTGTAGCTATGTCGGCGTTTATAAGCGTGACATCCCCCAGGGCAACCTGATCACCCAGGAGATGGTCAGCCAGCTCCAACCGGGCATGACTCAAGAGCAGGTAGCCTACGTAATGGGCCGCCCACTGCTGGAAGCGCCCTTCGACTCCCGCGAATGGGACTACGTTTACCGCATCGATAAAGCCTATGGAGGTGTTGAGCAGCGCCGCGTCACGCTCACGTTTGATGATGCGAGCCGACTGGTCAACATTGAGCAGGAGGGAGACCTATCCCGCGACCTGCCGGTGAGCACAGACCGCGGTATGGGGCCGGCCGTTGAAGGTGCCGACCCGCTAGATGCACTGCCCAGCCAGCGAACACCCACGCCGGAAACCGCCCCCGAGCCGCAGCCGATCATCACTGGCGAGTAAGCGCCAGGCTACTGCTCTTTGGCCTGACGCTTGGCCCGCTCTAGGCGGGCCGCCTTCGGGTCGATCTGCAGCGGGCGATACACCTCCACACGGTCGCCCTCGCGCAGCGGCTCTTTTTCCGGGTGGCGAATGGCTTTGCCAAAGATGCCTAGCGGCGCCTGTGTAAAGGTGTCGCTAGGCACTTCTTGGAACAGGCTGGGCAAGTCCGCCATCTCCACCGCTTGGCGCGCGGTGGTGCCTTCCGGCACCGTTAGCGCCACAATGCGCTGTTTATGGGGTAGCGCAAAGGCGACCTCTACCTTGAATAGGCTATCGGCCATAGAGCTCGTCTGCGCGCTTGGTAAAGGCATCCACCAGCTGTCCGGCAATTTGCTGAAACAGCTTGCCAAACGCCATGCTGAGCAGCCGGTTGGCAAACACAAACTCCATTTCCAGGCTTACCTTGCAGGCATCTTCGCCCATCGGCGTAAACAGCCAGCGTCCTTTCAACTGTTTGAATGGCCCCTTTACCAGCGACAGCTCGATGCGCTCGGGAGCGAATAGGTTGTTGCGGGTGGTAATGGTTTGCTCCACCCCGGCGCGCCCCAGGGTCATTTCGCCAATCAGGTGGTCGGCGTCGTGCTCAAGTAAACGCGCCCGACGGCACCCCGGCAGGAACTCGGGATAGCGTTCGAAGTCATTGACCAAATCGAACATTTGTTGGGGGGTGTGCCGCACCAAGGCGGTACGATTAACGGTTGGCATTGACCTCTCCGCTGACTTCACAGTGCCCAAAGCGTATCATGGGAAACATTTTTTCAGACCTTGAATGGTATCACGCCTCCCCGCATAACGAAGGGGGATGCTACTGACAGATCAACGATGAGGTTCCATGGCCACTAAGAAAGGTAACAGTAAGGGCCCCGGCAGCAGTGTCATTGCCCAGAACAAGAAGGCACGGTTTGAGTACCATATCGACGAAACCTTCGAAGCGGGTTTAGCGCTGGCTGGCTGGGAAGTGAAAAGCCTTCGCGCTGGTAAAGCGCAGCTCACCGACACCTACATTTTAATTCGCAACGGCGAAGCGTTCCTGCTGGGCAGCCATATTATGCCGCTGAACACGGCCAGCACCCATGAAATTGCTGACCCCACGCGAACTCGTAAGCTGCTGCTTCACCGTAAAGAGATCGCCAAAATCTTTTCGGTCACCCAGGACAAGGGCCACACTTGTGTACCGCTCAAGCTCTACTGGAAGCGCAACAAGGTGAAGTGCGAGCTGGCGCTGGTGACCGGTAAGAAAATCCATGATAAGCGGGCCACTGAGAAGGACCGCGACTGGAATCGCCAAAAAGGTCGAATTATGCGGGAACATAACAAGGCATAACTGGTCAATTAGCGATGAGCACGTTAGAATGCGGCTCTGACTAAGGGGGCGACATGGTTTCGACGCCGGTGACAAACCCTGCGGTGCATGCCGAGAGCGTGATGTATCTCGTAAATACCACATCACGAAAAATAGTCGCAAACGACGAAAACTACGCTCAAGGCGCGCTGGCAGCTTAAACCCTGCTAGCTTCTTGTCTGGCCCCAAGGTGATGTGCCTATTCATCACTGCGGGGATATGAGCTAAAGCTGATAGGACCGCGGTTGGCGGTGTCTTCTCGTCAACCGTTAAACTTTAGAAGGCTCGCGTGGCTGAATCCTGACCGTCGGAGTCAGTCGCGCTAAAGCAAATGACGGAATCTAAGCATGTAGAGCCAATGGGCGCGTGCTGGCGGACGCGGGTTCAATTCCCGCCGCCTCCACCACCTACCTAAATTCAGATGCTTCCATATAGGTCTGAATGACGCTGAAAAGCCCGCCCCGTGCGGGTTTTTTTGTGCCTGTATGCTTTCGCATCACTCTATACAGCATTGCGCACCGTGTATGCCTGTGTGCATGCCGCCCCCCTCCTGTGTGTTGATCCCCCCTACCGGCCTTCGTCTTGATTTCTCACGAGTGCTGAGACGGCTGGAAGTGGCTTTCATTGTGCCGATAAGCCGTGTCTAGCACATTGACTGGTAATGGTAGGGTTACTTATAGCCGACTATCGTCTAACTAATTCAGCCTAAATTCATTACATTATCTGGCGAAATTTACTATTAGCGAAACGGATAATTTCCAAAAAAAAGACGCAATAACTTATTTATCACAGTCTTTCATTCGGTTTTATTCCGTATTGCAGCGCAATATCGCTTGCTAAACTAGCGTCGCTTATTCCCCCTTCTTTTAACCATTATAAGGATAAACACACTATGATGACGTTACATCATGACCCAGGCCAGCTTCGAGTGACTCGTTGCTGGCCTTTTTTGTTAGCGGCCTTATTATTTTTTATTAGCCCAGCCGCTTTCGCGGTCACAGGTGAGATTGATTTAACCACCTCTGCGGTAGGGTTCTTCGCGGTGGCAATCTTTGTCCTGGCCTATTCCTTGGTCATGGCCGAAGAGAAAATCCACATGCGCAAATCCAAGCCTGTGTTGGTGGCCGCCGGTATTATTTGGGGACTCATTGGCTGGGTATATGTCCAGAACGGCATGTCGGATACGTCCGAGTACGCGTTTCGCGTGACGCTTCTGGAGTTTACCGAGCTAATGTTGTTCCTGCTGGTCGCCATGACGTATATCAACGCCATGGAGGAGCGCCGAGTATTTGATGCGCTGCGCTCTTGGATGCTGCGCAAAGGCTTTAACTATCGTACGCTTTTTTGGCTAACGGGCGGCCTTGCCTTTATTCTTTCTCCGATTGCCGACAACTTAACCACTGCGCTGCTAATGTGTGCCGTCATCACTAAAGTAGCCGAAGGCGACAAACGCTTTATTAACCTTGCTTGTATCAATATTGTGGTCGCAGCAAACGCAGGCGGTGCTTTTAGTCCGTTTGGCGATATTACAACGCTGATGGTATGGCAGGCCGGTCTGATTGAATTCCAGGAGTTCTTTATCCTGTTTATTCCGTCGCTGGTTAACTTTCTGATCCCAGCGATGGTAATGAGCCTGTTTATTAAAGATCAAAAGCCCAGCAGCGTATATGAGGATGTACAGCTCAAGCGCGGAGCGCGACGCATTATTGCGCTCTTCTTGCTGACCATTGGCACAGCGGTGCTGTGTCATACACTGCTTAACCTTCCGCCCGTGCTGGGCATGATGACCGGCCTAGGCTACTTACAGTTTTTTGGTTACTACCTACGCCAGAGCCTACCCCGTTCACTGGAACGCAAGCGGGAACGCTATAGCCGCCTGGGTGACAACAAAAAGCTGGAACAGCTAGGGGGCGTCGTGCCGTTTGATGTCTTCAACCGCGTTGCTCGGGCAGAGTGGGACACACTGCTGTTTTTCTACGGGGTAGTGATGTGCGTCGGTGGCCTTGGCTTTATGGGTTACCTGGGGCTGCTTTCAGAAGCACTCTACACCGGCTGGAACGCTACGTGGGCGAATATTGCGCTAGGGGTAGTGTCTGCAGTGGTTGATAACATCCCGGTCATGTTCGCCGTACTTACCATGGAACCTGAAATGTCTCATGGGCACTGGCTGCTAATCACGTTGACGGCGGGCGTAGGTGGTAGCCTGCTATCGATTGGCTCAGCCGCTGGCGTGGCCGTGATGGGTCAAGCGCGCGGTTCTTATACCTTTATGGGGCACTTGCGCTGGTCGCCCGTGATTTTGCTGGGGTATATCGCCAGTATCCTGGTTCATATGTGGCTCAATGCCGAAAGCTTCGCGCTGTTTGGC
Source organism: Vreelandella aquamarina (assembly GCF_900110265.1). Taxonomy (GTDB): domain Bacteria; phylum Pseudomonadota; class Gammaproteobacteria; order Pseudomonadales; family Halomonadaceae; genus Vreelandella; species Vreelandella aquamarina. The sequence goes on from NZ_FODB01000008.1 coordinate 54,727, forward strand.
TAGCCTTAGTAGGTAAACACGCTAGCCCGCCCAGCGCTCGTGCACTGGGCGGGCTTTTTAATACGCTTCGAAAAGATATTCAATGGGCGTGGGTCGCCCAAATAGATAGCCCTGATAGCGGTAGCAACCGTGGCCTTTCAACCAGTCGAGCTGCGTTAATTGATAAACACTCACGTTCTATGCTGCTGTCGAAAGCGGGCAAAAAGATCCATGGGCGACCACTTTCCTTGTAACCACGGCGCTAGTAAACGTGTTGAAAGCGGGATAAACACAAACACCATAACGGGAGTCAGCATCATGGTACTCATCAGCACCCGCGGAATGAGCGGCCACTCGGCTAACACACTGCCAAACGCCCACTGAAACAGTAGTGAAATGGGAAAAAACGCCAGCCAGACGGCTACGGCTTGCTTCCAGCGCGGTGGGGTAGCTCCAGGGCTTACCTTAAACCACGCATCCAAGCCTGTTGCCCGGTGCTCATGGGGCGCATCGTAAAGGCCTTTACCCCGCTCAAGCCAAGCATGGCGAGAGGCCGAATGCTCCCAAGCAGAAAGGGTTTCCTGGCTGTCAAAGCGAAAAATGATCTGATACTCATCATCTTCTTTAGGGGGCGCCAATACACCGGACCCCAAGTAGCCAGGAAAGTCAGCAGCGAGTTCACGACCTTCATTTAGCCAACGGTTAAAGTCTTGGTAGCGACTATTCGCGACGCGACGAGCCACCATCAATGTGACAGGTGAGGCAGACATGGGTAATCTCCTAATGTGTAAGCAGCTGCTGCCGGGTAGGCGAGCTGCAAGCATTCAGGCGGGTAGTCCTGAAGCATGTGCCACATTATACAGGCAATATTAATGCCATGTATGTATCACCGGCGCGGGATTGGATGACGCTGCTCGCCACGCTGAAACGCTCGAACATGCTGATAAATATCAATGGCACTTTGAATGGCATCGGCCTCTAACGCATCTGGCTCAATCACCGGGCCATCCACACCGCCATTTTTTCGCATTATTTCATCAACATCGGCGCGATAGCGATCCAGCAAATGCTTAATATTCATGCGGATTCGGTGTAGCTCTAAATTAAATGCTTGGCGCTGTTCGGTGCGCTTAAAGACATCAAGAGGGTTTTCTGCAGACTCAATCAAGCTATCTAAGGTGTTGCACACTAAACGCTCGGCGGTGTTTAAATTAGGTATGACGGAGTAAACAAGCTCATTCAGCGTCATTTTTGCATTATATTGGGGCATAAGCAGGCTCAGCGGCGATTAAGTGGAACAATATCGTGAAAACGACCTTGCTCGGTAAACGTTAACCGAAAAACACCATGAACCCCCTCCTCCCCCACCACGCGTCTAAGCGCTTGAGCAGGGAAAACAACCCAGCGACCATCTACACTTCGTGTACGCACATTGTCGTACTGCCCTTCATAGTGGGCAAGGCATTCGTTGACACTTAGATGAATAATGACGTCTATTGAGAGCATAACGTTGCGCAATTCGGCTGGCTCGCAGATACTCCATACTAACTGAAATGGCCTAAACATCGGTAATCGCTTATGGATATTTCTGCTTTAAATGCGTTTTCCGGCTCCACTGCGACTTGGTCGGCTTCCAACCTGCCTACTCCGCGGGTAGAGCGGAACGAGACTGGCAGTCAACGCTCTAAGGCCGACGGCCCGCTTTCCAACGCTGAGCCAAGCAAAGAGACAGACGAGCGTACAGAGAGTAGCGAAAAGACGGCGGGCCCTACTCGCCCTGATGGCACTCCGTTAGCCCCGGAAGAGATTCAGCAACTTGAGCAGTTAAAGCAGACAGATCGAGAAGTGCGCCAGCATGAAATGGCTCATCAAACAGCAGGCGGGCCCTACACAGGCGGTGCCTCTTACGATTATGAGGTCGGCCCAGACGGCAAACGCTATGCAGTAGCCGGTGAGGTGCCGATTGATTACGGTCCGGTTCCTGGCGATCCACAAGCTACAGTCGAAAAGATGCAGACAGTGATTGCAGCCGCCATGGCACCAGCTGATCCATCGCCAAAGGATCTGCAAGTTGCCGCTCAAGCACGGCAGTACTTACTCGAAGCAAAGCTAGAGGCCGCACAAAAACAGAGCGAGATGAACCAAGCGCGTGGCGAGCATGATAGTGAGCCTGCCAATGACGAGCCGCCCGAGCAGGCGGCTTAAACGCTAAATCATTTGAGCAACTATAGCGTGGCTAACGCTCGCCACTCATGACGCTGGGTCCAATGTGTTAGCCACTCTGATACGGCTTCTGGTGGCATTGGCCGAGCAATACCATACCCTTGGGCTAACTCACATCCCAGCGCCATTAGCGCCTTGGCATGCTCAAGCGTCTCTACGCCTTCGGCCAGCATTGGGCGTTTAAATCGATTCGCCATATAAATAACGCTTTCGACAATGGCCATATCATCCTGGTCGCTCAGCATATCGCGCACAAAGCTTTGATCAATTTTAATTAGATTGACAGGCAGTTGGCGTAAATGAGTTAACGACGAAAACCCAGTACCAAAATCATCAATGGCAAAACTGACTCCTAGCGCTTGGCAACTAGCCATATTTTTTAGCGCAGCTTTCACATCATGCATTGCCGCACTTTCCAATACTTCCAGCTTTAACAGTGAAGGCGACACCGTGGGGTAGCGGGCAAGCAGCTCTGCTAAGCGTTGGCTAAAGTTGCTCGCCAAAAGGTGCGTAGGGCTGATATTGACGTTAATCGGCATTTCAATACCGTCATTTTGCCACTGAGTCAGCTGTTGTAGCGCATGCTCTAACACCCACTCGCCTAGATCCACTTCCAGCGGGGTGGCATCTATAGTTGACAAAAACTGCCCAGGAGATAACAGCCCACGTTCGGGATGTTGCCAGCGAATTAATGCCTCAACACCCACAACCTGGCCGCTGCGCATATCTACCTGCGGCTGATAGAAAAGTCGTAGTTCGCCATGCTTTAGTGCATCCATAAAGCGCTGACGCTGCTCATGGCGTACCTGAAGCAGAAGGTCATGGGTAGGATCAAAAAGGTGGTAGGTATCCCGGCCGCGCTGCTTGGCGCGATACATAGCTTGGTTGGCATGGCGCAAAAGCACATCGCCTTGAGCATGATCGCTTGGGTAAGAAGTAACGCCTAAACTGGCAGTCAGGTAAATTGCTTGGCCTTCAACGATTAGCGGTTGGCGAATGGAGGCCAACAGCTTTTCAAAAAACGAGTCCTCGACACCATGGTGAAGCAGCAGTACAAACTCATCACCGCCGATACGAGCAAGTACATCATCACCAAACAGTAGATGGCTGATGCGTTGTGCAAATGCCGATAACAAAGCATCACCTACCGGAGGGCCAAGACGGGCATTAATGGCGTGAAAGTGATCAATATCCAGAGAACAAATCGCCAGCGGCAGTTGTCGACTTTCTGCGTGCTGGATGGACTCTTGAATGAGCTGGGTCAGCAGCTGCAGGTTTGGCAGCCCTGTTAACGCATCAAAATAGACTTCACGGTTCAAGTGACGGGCGTGGGAAGGAATGGCAGAAAGATCTGCCAGCACAATCACATGATGATCAATTCGACCCTGCTCATCCCGTACCCGGTTAATTGACATCATACCGGGGTAAAACTGCCCGTCGTGGCTACGATAACTAATCTGACTTTTACTGCGGTCACGCAGTTGAAGCTCCTCGCGTAACAGACGCGTGGTGCGACTATCATCAAGTGGCAAAATGCTAAACGCTTCCGGCGACCGGCCTCGAACTTCACTTAGCGACAACCCCGTTAATTCGCAGAAGGCTGGATTAGCATCCACCACAAGATTATCAGCATCGGTAATGATGATGGCCTCATTAGCGTAACGAAATGCCGATTCAGCAGGCGCTAAAAGCGTACTAGAATCGGTCACTGACATTGTGGCGGCGCTAAACGGCCAAGATACTGCTTGGGCAGCGGGGTGAGGCAAAGACTGCTCCTTCGAGTCGTTCAAGGGCGGGCGCATACGTCTCTGCTCTCCTCGTATAAGCTGGTTAAATTTAATGACTTTCGGTTATATTAACACCGTCTTGCTACAGATGTTTTAGATTAAATAGCGTTAAATCAACGTGCTACTTTAGCCTCAGCAGACATAAGCCAACGCCCCTCTCTCTCACAAAAAGGGAACACCGGGTTCCCTTTTTCGCGTTTTACTTAGCGCCATTAACTGTAGGCAAGCTGCTGACTATGGCGTGGCGATATTTCTGCAACGCGGAAACGGCTAACCAGCGTGGTCATTTCTTCAGCCTGGTCATCTAGCGAGCGGCTTGCCGTGGCGACTTGCTCAACCAAAGAAGCATTCTGCTGGGTAACATCTTCAAGCTGTGCCATCGCATGGCTAATCTGCTCAACTCCCGCTGACTGTTCATGGCTAGCTGTCGCAATCTCATCTACCAGTGTCGCCACCTGCTGCACACGCGCAGCAATTTTTTCCAGTGTGTCACTTGTCGTGGCAACTAACGCTTCACCTTCGTTAATACGCGCTACGTTATTGTTGACCAAGTGGCGGATCTGGCTAGCCTCTTCGGCACTGCGGCTTGCCAACTTGCGTACCTCATCAGCGACTACTGCAAACCCTCGCCCATGCTCGCCCGCACGCGCCGCCTCTACCGATGCGTTCAGTGCCAATAGGTTAGTTTGAAAGGCAATATTATCGATGGCCGTTACGATGGTTGTCACTTGCTCATTCGCCTGATGAATGTGCTGCATTGCCTGCCGGGCCTGCATTGCCACCTCAGTAGCTTCTTGTGCCTGGTTAGCAACATCACCGGTCATGCGCTGCGCCTGATGCGCATTATCTGCATTCTGACGCACGGTGGCGGTCATCTGCTCCATACTGGAAGCTGTCTGCACGAGTGACGCTGACTGCTCCTCAGTGCGCTGAGCAAGATCTTGGTTACCCTGAGCAATTTCATTGCTGGCAAGCGCTACCGACTGTGCATTGCGCTTCATTTCAGCAATCAACTGTTCTGTTTGCGCTGACGCATCGTTTACCGCTTGATAAAGCCTAGAAAGCTCATCACTACCGGGCACCGGCAGGCGCTGCGTCAAGTCATCGCCGCGCTCGGCAATGCTTACCAACGCTCGCTGAAGCGGTCTCGTCATGGTGCGAACAATGAGTATTGCCATGCCAATGGCAATTACAGCAGCCACTACAGCAATCGCTAAGTACCACCATAGATCTCGCTGTGCTTGGCGCTTAAGCTCATCAGCGGTGCTCACGATAGATGCAGACACGCTATCTTCAAGCGCCTTTAAGCGGCCAATTTTTACTGTTTGCCAATCGAACCACTCTTCTGGGTTTACCCCGAAGCCTGCCGTTTGCTGAATCGCTAGTGCGCGCCGCTCCAGCACGCGCTCAACCTCCGGGCCACTCAAAGCTGTCTCCAGTGCCTCACGGTTAGCAGCACCAGATAAGGCACGAAAAGTTTCTAGAAATGCACGTTCCTCACCTATTAATGACAAGAGACGCTGCAGGGTCGCTTCAGGCATCGCATCGGCAGCAAATACATTTGAAAGAAGCGCACGCTCAATACCTGCCAAATTTTTTGCCTCTAACAAATTATAATAGGCTGCCAGTTGACGGGTAATCGCGCCCTCTCCCGTTAGGTGGGCAAGCTCGCCAACGAGTACCATCAGCAAGCTATTAAGCCCTGTATAGTGGCCTAGCGCTTCCGGTGTTGCCACACTAAGCAGGTCTACCTGGTCACGCAGCGACTGGTTTTGCTGCCATTGTTGCTCAACCGCAGCCAACTGCGAGCTGATCGTGGAGGTCAGCAGCGTTGCATCAAGTTGATCACGCTGTTGGAAAAAAGCTTCCGCAGCAGCATCCGTATCTGAACGCTGCTGGCGCAACCGATCTCCGAACACCTTCCCCTGGCTGCCTAAAAAGCCAGCCGTCATGCCGCGCTCCTGCTGCACTTGATGTACCCAGCCCCCTGCCTGTTGAGCCAGTGCAGTTAGTGCTTGCATACGTGACAGCTCGTTAACCACTGCCTGCCGGGCAATGGCACCACTGGCAGCAAACCATCCCAGCGCTATCAAAGGCAGCACCAATACTAGGGCAAACTTAAACCGCATCGGTAAGCGGTGGAGAATCTCTTTCATCGCGTTGCTTAGCCTCAATTTACATCGTTCAGGGAGGTAAGCGGCGTACTCGTTTTTTTATTGGCCTATATAGACTCTTTATTTACCAAGTTTGCCGCATTTTGCCGGGCAATTAAATACGATTAGCTGACAAAACAGTCCGAGTGTATAGCGATAAGAAAAAATATACCTTGACCTGTATCACCCTGGCAGCTCACTTAACAGGCTGGACCTGCCGCCCCTAAAAAGCGTTGCTGCCAATAGTCGATATCCAGCGGTACGCTTACCACGGCACAGCCGCTACCGGGAGCGTGAATCATCTGGCGGTTACCGCCGTAGATGCCCACGTGGGTAGCTTTATGGCCATCGCCGAAAAACAGCAGGTCGCCGGGACGTGGGGCATCTACTTGGGGAAGCGCACGAAATTGGCTATCGGCAGTGCGTGGCACGCAAATGCCTGCGGCTCGGTAGGTCATTTCAACTAACCCTGAGCAGTCCAGGCCATCCGGAGAGTTGCCGCCAAAGCGGTAAGGAGTACCAATCGCCTGCTGCGCATGGGAGAGAATCAACGCGCGCTCCATCGAGATGCCCGATGGCAGGCTGGGCGCGGGGGTCATAGCTACGTCTTTACTGGCACACCCTGCCAAGAGCAGCAGCATGAGCAGCGCACAAAGAGATGAACAGCGACTCAATGACATGGCAACGCTCCAAAAAACGTGTTGCTCTTATCATGGCCTAAGCGCCGTTGACCCGCTACTGCATCACTCGCCGTTAACGGCCTATCCACTCGATAAACGTGCTTTCGCCTAGTGCATGGCGCTCGTGGCGCAGGCGGCTCATCGCCGCATAGGGCAAATCCATCACTAAGCCATTGCTAAGCGGCTGTTCCAGCACTTGGCGCAGCAGCGCATTGCATACGAACAAGTGTGCATGCATCACCTAAGCGAGTTATGAAGTGTTAACGCCATAGTGATGTTTTGATATGACAGCGGCAGGACACTCTCGTGACGCCTTGATTACGGCTGCGTGACAACCTAGCGACAGCCACCTACACAGCAGCCGCGCCGCTCCACAAACAGGCTGTTACCCGCGGTTTTCTTGGCCTGGTGCTTGAGTTCCGAGAGCTGCGCGGCGATCTCCAGCGCCTTGCAAGGGGCGGGGTCGGTAATCGGTTTAACCGCAATGGAGACACTGACAAAGGGGAAGAACGTCACGCCTCCCTGACGGCTCTCTATCGAAATACCCCCTTGCTGGCGGTCTTTTTCTTCGTAAAATCCAGGCGCCATCACTTCAAAAGAGTGAAGGATTTGCTGGCAAACGTTTTTCCAATGGCCCAGCGGTAGCAGCATCATAAAGTCATCGCCGCCGATATGACCGATAAAGCCACCCGCACTCTCTACCTGGGCCTGTAGCAGCCTTGAGAGCGAAATAATCACGTGGTCGCCGCGGGCGTAGCCGTAGGCATCGTTAAACGCTTTGAAGTTATCTAAATCCACATAGCCAGCCGCAAATCCGCTGCCTTGGGCTAAATAGGAGGCTAGGGTTTCGTTAATCAGAATATTACCGGGCAGCCCAGTGAGCGGGTTCGCGTGGCGCGCTTGGCGCACTTGAATCGCGGTAATTTCCCGCAGCAGGTCGACGATATTGCCCATGCCGAGGTAATGACCGTCGCTATCGACGATGACGAAATCTTCCTGTTCGATGTCGCGGCTGTCGGTGAGCTGCTGGCTAAGCGCCTCCAGGGAGAGATCCGCATCCGCGACGATCATTTTAGGGTCAGCAATCTCCAGCACGCAGCGCTTGGCGTACATCGCGTGACTGTACTGATTGGTGAACAGCGTGAGGAAGGCATTGCGGCGCACCACCGCCACGGGAACGCCCTCTTCGATCACCGCCACGCAGCGCAAGCGCGGGTCCCCGCGAAAGCGCTCGGCCAGTGCTGGCACCAAACAGCTCGCCGAGACGCTCTCAATGGGGCGTAAAATGGAGTGCGCGGTGCGACCCGCCGGACTTTTAAGCTGGGTCGTGGCAGGCAGGAGCGTATTGAGCTGCATGGGCGGCTGAAGGCTTGGCCGGGCAAAGTAAAACCCCTGCAGCAGTGCCAACCCGCGGTCTAGCTCCCATAGGCAGAGATGCTCGGCAGCCGTCTCGACCCCTTCCGCAATGAGCTGGCAATCCAGACTACGCGCCACATCCAAAATGGAGCGCAGAAACTCGCGCTTGGCAGGCTCTTGATCAATACCAGAGATAAAGTGGCGATCTAACTTGACGAAGTCGGGCCGCAGCTCTGACCAGTGGCGCAGGCTGGAGTGCCCGGCTCCTAAATCATCCAGCGCCACCTGAAAGCCCATATCGCGGTAGTGGTCCACCGCTTGACGCATCAGTTCGTAGTCGTGAATCGGCACGTGCTCGGTCAACTCAATGACCACGCGCTCAGGGGGCAGGCCGCTCTCTTGAATAAAGCTCAGCGTCAGCCCCTCGCGGAAGTCACGCTCCACGATGGTTAACGGCATCACGTTGAGAAACAGCAGCCCCGGCAATTCAAGCTCGGCAAAGCGGCGAATGGCGAGCCGCCGACACAGCAAGTCCAGTTCAACCAGCAGGCCAGCCTGGGTCGCCACATCAAATAGCCGCAGAGGGGAGTGAAGCGGGGACGTTTTTGGCCCGCGGATCAGCGCTTCATAGCCATAAATGGCCTGCTGATTGGCGTCCACAATCGGTTGGAATAGCACGTGCAGCTCTTCTGCCGCAATAATTTGATTTAGCCACTGCGCTTCTTGTGCGGTCATATGCCTGCTGCCCTATCAAACGTAAACTATCCCTATGATTTGTAACGCTCCATGAGGAAGGTTCTAGGGCAGCAAGCGTGCGTCATTGTGATGACATTTGTATGACAGACAGCGGTTCTCTACGAGTCGACAGGCACCTTAGGGGGCGGAAAGACCACGTCACCGCCGCTGGCATCGAGCTGGCGAATATCCGTCGGGTTGCCCTGCTCATCCAGGCTTACCAGCCCAATGCCGCTGGCGTTCCATAGCCGCTCTCCGGCGCTGGCTTGGTCTGGGTCCCGGGGGTAGATGCTAAGCTTGCGCCGCTTGGTGAACCAGTTCAGCGGCGATAACGGCGCGTAGAGCCAACGGTTCAAACGGTCGAAGGTATTCAGCAACTGCTTGGGAAAAGTATTTTTCACCCCACTCGAAGTGATTTGCCATAGCTTTGGAGCCCGCTTCTGGCGGCGTACGACGATATCGTAGGCAAAGGAGTAGTGAACATCACCGGAGAGGATCACGTAGTTACCGGGGGTTTTGGAGTGCCGCCAGATATGCAGCAGCACGTTGGCCGCACCGCGGTGCGCCATCCAGTTCTCGGCATCCACCACCAGCGGTTTGCCCGCCAGGGTGAAGAGTTTTTGGATACTTTCGATCAGCTTGACGCCAAACATGGGCGCAGGCGAGACGATCACCGCGCTTTTAGTGCCCAGCAGCGCCTGCTGCATCTCCATCAGCGCCTCCCAATCCATCAAGCCTGACGGGCGGTTGGGGCTGCGCTCGCTGCGCCAGCGGCGCGTACGGGTGTCCAGCACGATGAGTACGGGCGTGCCCGGCACCTGAAACTCCCAGCCCTGAAAGCGCAGCAGCCGCTCGATAAACGCGTCCTGGTGGTCAGGCTTCAGCGGGCCGACATCGTCGAACAGGGTGATCGCCTGGTGTAGCAACGGATTAAGTTTATCGGGCGCATTCCCCCACCCTTGGCAGAGCAGGTACGCCACCAGTGCGTTGCCGATAATACGCTTTGAGAACGGGTGGCCGTAGGCACAGCGCTCCCAGTCGGCAGTCAAGTTCCAGTCGTCGGTCACGTCGTGGTCATCAAAAATCATCAGGCTGGGCACGTGGGCCATCAGCCGCGCGCACTGAGGCAGACCCTCTACGAACGCTTCGATGATCGCCTGCTCTTCCCGGTAAGCCTCAGCCTCTTTTTCGCCTAACGCCGGGGCGTCATAGGCAATCACCTGCCACGGCGCGGGCGACCACACCAGGCAGTACATGGCGAGCATCTCGGCCAGCGTCATCAGGTGGTTCTGGGCGTTCGCCGAGGTGAATACCGGCTTTTTTACGCCACCAAAAAAGCGCTCACGCAGCGCCGCGTTGCTGGTGACATCCGGCAGCAGCGCTTCCCGGTGGTAGTAGCTTTCCGGGGCGTTATACAGCGCTTGGCTATCATCGACGGTAGCGCCCTCAAGCAGTTCATCCACTAGCCCCAGGCGGGCAATCAGCGCATGAACCGCCCGCAGCATGGGGCCTGCCACGTCATCCACGTACACTTGGTCGCCGGTCATCAGCAGCCACGCGGGCCACTCGGCGGGTGACTCTTGGCGCTCGGCTATCCAGTTATCGGCCCGCACTAAGCCATCGGCGCTGTCATGGTGGGGTTTACGACAGGAGCCGTGCATCAGACGGTGGTGGCGAGAGGCCAACACAAACCCTGGGTAGTCATAGTCATCGTGGCATAGCCACGGCGCCCACTCCGGCAGGGGCTGCCACGCGCCGTCAGTGCTTTGCACCTGCAGGTCGTAGGCAATGCGGGTGTCGGTGGGCAGCGCGGTGGGCAGCGAAAGGTCGATACAGTGAATATAAGCATGCCGACCAATCGCCACGCACTGGTGGGCGTTATCTAACGCGTGGGTTTGCTGCTCCTCTTGCTCGGGGTTCAGCACAAGCTGCATGGTCAGCGGACGGGTCGCTACCAGCCATAAGATGAGCCGCGACGGCGATAGCCGACGCAGCAAAGGCCCAACCAGTACGTCGGGTAACGTCGTGGCGATTTGCGTCATTTCACACCCTCTGTGCTGTGTGTTGCATCGCTCTTACGATCATTAAGTAGCGACCACAGGCAGTTCAATGACTACCTCTAAACCGCCAGACTCGGCGCGCTGTAGGCGCATCTGGCCATGATAAAGTGTGACAAGGTCAGTGACGATGGCTAATCCCAATCCGCTGCCTGAACGCTGCTCATCCAGCCGCTTGCCGCGCTGGACAGCGGCTTGACACTCTTGCGGCGTCATACCGGGGCCGTCGTCGCTGACAACCAGCAACAGCATCTCGCTTTGAGCCTGCAAGCGGATATGCACATCGCTTTTGCCCCAGCGCAGGGCGTTGTCCAGTAGATTACCCACCATCTCCTGCAGGTCCTGACCGTCCATATGCACCCGCACGCCGCTATCCACGGTTTGGCGCAGGGTAATATGGCGGCGCTGCGCTAGCCGGGCAAGCCCGGTGATGAGCGGGGCCAGTGTGCCTTGGAGGGCCACCGGAGCAAAGCGTACTCCCTCGCCCGCAGCGGAAGCCCGCGCCAAGTGATGGCGCACGGCGCTATCGATACGCGACAGCTCGGCCTCCCAGGTATCGCGACTCTCGCCCGGTAGCTGCTTGGCCAACAGCCGCATCACGCTAATCGGCGTTTTTAGGGCGTGGGCCAAGTTGCCTGCCGTGTGACGACCCCGTTCGATGAGCCGCTGGTCGCGAGCCAGCACGGCGTTCATGGATGTAGCCAGTGTGGCCAGCTCGTCGGGTAAACGAGTTTCTAACTGCTCTGTTCGCCCCTGCTCCACCTCGCGCAGATTAGCATTCATACGCCGCAGCGGCGCTAACCCCCAGCGTACCTGAAGCGCCAGTACGCCCAGTAGCAGCGCCCCTAGGCCCAGCAGGCCCAGCCACAGCATCTGCTGAAACTCCTGAATATCTTCGCGTAAATCATCGTCCCGCGCAGCCACGCTCACGTGCAGCGGTGTTTCTAAAGGCGCTAGATAAATATCGCGTTCAACGACACGTAACTGCTGTCCCCTTGGGCCTGGTAACGTGCGGGCGGTCACTCGCTCACTCTCCAGTACCGGCAAGCGCTGATCCCATAACGAGCGCGACGTGACCGAGTGGTTCGCATCGTCGGTAATCTGCCAATACCAACCCGAATACACATGATCGAAACGGGGATCACCCAGCGCGCGCTCGTAGTTGAGCTGCCCGGCCAGCGGGTCGTAAGTGACCCCGGCAATCACTACGTTGAGGGTCGCTTCCAGCCGTTCATCAAACGCATTGACCGCCGCAGTGCGGTAATGGTGGGCCAATAACCAACCAGCAACCGGCAGCGCCAGCAGCACCATGAGCAGCACCGCCAACAGCAGGCGTAGATTGATAGAGCGGCTAGCCCAGCGCTGACTCCAAGAGACCACATTAGCGTTCATGAATCGCTCGGTTCATCGGCTAACAGGCGATACCCCTGACCGCGCAGCGTGGCAATGCGCCACGCGCCTAGCTTGCGCCGCAACCGACTGACCTGAACATCAATGACGTTGGAGTCGGGCTCGTGGTCACGGTCGTAAACGTGCTCAGACAGCTCGCTACGGCTGACCACTCTGGGCGCAGCATGCATTAAGTAGCTTAATAGGCGGGTTTCCTGAGCAGTTAAGCTCACGGGACGCCCCACCAAAGTGACATGTTGGGTGTGAGTATCCAGGCTAAGCTCGCCCACTTTAAGCACCGGGTGCGCATGGCCATGGGTACGGCGCACCAATGCCTGCAGGCGAAACAGCACTTCGGCGGGTTCGAAGGGTTTGGTGACGTAGTCATCGGCACCCGCGGTAAAGCCAGCGGCTTTATCGGCCCAGCGTTCACGGGCCGTTAAGATCAGTACCGGCAGATCAATACCATCTTCCCGCCAAGAAGAGAGCCAGCGAGTGCCATCGCCATCGGGCAGGCCAATATCCAAAATGACCGTATCGTACGCCTCTGTGCGCACCAAAAAATCTGCTTCCTGGCCGTTTTCCGCCAGCTCAACGATCCAGTCACCATCTTGCAACGCTTGACTCAGCTCACGGGCAAGCGCCTGGTCATCCTCTACCAGTAAACACTTCATCAAAAACCCCTTATCAATAAACCCAATGGAGGCAGGAAGATGGGGGACCGCAGGCAAACGTCTTAACGCTGCATCTCGCGGATGCGCACGCCCTCTATTTGCATAAGCTGGCCACTGTGACCGTCGAACTCAAACTCCACCACCTGCCCTTGGGGGCCTAGCAGCTTGATTTCATACTCGACCAGCCCATCATCGCGCTCGATTTCAACCTCCAACACGTCGCCGATGTAGTGGGCGTCGAGCCAGTCGAGAATGGTATCAAGGGGAACCACGTCGCCTCGCCGCACTTCGCTGTGCAGGGCCTCCCAGTGCTGGTCACCGGTCGCACTACCCATCAATACGAGGACCAGCGCCAATACCAGCCCGCCCTTATAGGGGAGCCGTTGCCAGGAGCGCTGCTTAATAGAGAGAAGAGACGTCATTTTCATAACAGTAGGATGCCAAAGGCAACATGAACGCTAGATGAACGGCTTTGTCAGGTTAAGGAAAGAACCCCGGTGATATAAATACCCTGTCGCATTCGCTAACTGACCTTCGTTAGGCATCATCCGGCAATGCATTCACTAAGCAAAGAAGGAATTTGATATGAACGCTATGAAAAAAATGCTGCTGATCCCAACTTCTGCTCTTCTGCTTGCCGCTGCTGCAGGTAGCGCCCAAGCAGACACTCAGCCGATGGACCGGATCGATGACATTCTAACCTACGCCGCCGACTACGGGTTCAGCCACATCGAAGAGATCAATGTTGATGACCGTGGCCGTGTAGAATTAGAAGGCTGGTTAGACGATGAGTGGTACGCCGATGTGGACTTCTCCATGGATAACGGCGACACCCTGCAAGAAGAGCGTAAGCGCCTGATTACCGGAGCCTGGGGCATGAGCGAAGATGACGTGCGCCAAGCACTCAATGCTGCCAGCCAGGAAGGTATGACCGAATTTGAAAGCATCGATATCGATAAAAGCGGCATCATCGATGTTGAAGGCCGCGAGCAAAACGGCCGCGAGCTGGAACTGAGCCTGCGCCAGGGTTCTTTTGAAGTCACCCAGATGGATCGCGACTAATCGCATTCGCGTCTTGTACATCTAGCCGTACATTCTGTTAGTACGCTCTGTTAAGACACTCTATTCATACACTCTCTGCGGCGGGCCTTCGGGCTCGCCGCTTTTTTGTACCTACGCATTCACTAGGATTTGATTGGCATCCCACATGAATGTCGTTAGCGTAGCCACAGGCGGTTAGCACAGCCGCCTCTCAAGCTAGCGAATAGGAGAGACTTTTTGACGACCTCCGCCGAAGGTGTCAGCGACGCGATACGCCATACAGTGCTGCGCGATCTCGCTTGGCTGTTAGCAACCCCCGATTTAGTCACCCTTGGCGCTTATCCTGGGAGGCCCACAGGCTTAACGCTGGGCCTTGCAGACAATCACCATGCATGGCTGACCGCTCTACTGCCCGGCGTTGAGGCGCTGAATGGCAAGCTAGCGACGCGCATGGGCCACTACCATGAGCGGCTGTGGCAGCTGTTACTGGATAACGCCCCTAATACCCGCCTGCTGGCCAATAATCTGCGTATTACTCAACGCCGCACAACGCTGGGCGAGCTGGATATGCTTTATCGCACGCGGACAAACCCAGTGCCGGTGCATTTGGAAGTAGCGATCAAGTTCTATCTTGGTCTTCCCGACGGGCCAGGCGAAGCCAACAGCCAAAGCCGCTGGATTGGCCCCGGTGGTTTGGACAGTTTGGCCTTGAAGTGCAGTCACCTGCTCCATCATCAGCTACCGCTCTCCCGTACTCGCACGGCGCAGGCGAATATTGCTCACTGGTTAACGCCCAGAGATACGGGCGAAGCGACCACGCTAAGCAACCTGCTGACCCAGCAGCTTGCCATGCCCGGCGTGCTGTTTTATCCATGGCAGCCCAACTTGCCACCACCTGTCGGGGCAACGGCCGAGCATCGGCGGGGGTGGTGGTGCCATCAATACGACTGGCCTAGCGTGGCCGAACGCTACAGCACGGCGCTAAAAGTCGCGTGGCTAGCAAAGCCCCACTGGTTAGCGCCGCCATCGCTCGACGCGTTTGGCAACGCCAATGAGCGGATGGAGGCCGTGATGGCACAGGTAAACCGCTACGGGCCGCAGCAAGTGATGCTGTACGACCCGAAGGGAGAAGAGAACTGCTGGGAAGAGAACTACTGGGAAAAGAGTTGCCAGGAAAATAGTGGCCAGGAGAGACCGCTAACGCGGCTGATGGTGGTACCCAATGACTGGCCGCGCCAGGTACCGCTACCGCCGAAGCGGCGTGGCTAACCCGCCGTTTAAACCACTACCAAGTTGTCGCGGTGGATCAGTTCGTGGGCTTCCACGTAACCAAGGATGGCTTCGATCTGGTGGCTTGGCTGGCCCGCTAGCTGGCGAGCTTCGTCGGCCCCGTAGTTGACCAAGCCCTTGGCCACGCGAGTGCCCTGCTCATCCACACACAGCACCATGTCGCCGCGCTTAAAACTGCCCTGCACGTCACGCACGCCAACGGCCAGCAGGCTAGAGCCTTTACCACGCAGCACGTTGACCGCGCCCGCATCCAGCACCAGCGTACCGCGCACCTGAAGCTGACCCGCTAGCCAGCGCTTGCGCGCTGCCATAGGGGCTTGATCCGGGCGCAGCAGCGTGCCGAGTGCTTCACCGTTCATTACCCGAGTAATTACCTCCGGCTGGCGACCACTGGCAATCACAGTTACCGCGCCGGAACGCGCCGCGAGCTGGGCAGCGCGCACTTTGGTGCTCATCCCCCCCCGGCCCAACGCCCCGCCGCTGCCTGCCACGGCGGCCAAGCGTGGGTCGTCAGCACGCCCCTCAGCAATCAGCGTGGCATCAGGGTTATGGCGGGGGTCGGCATCGAACAGGCCTTCCTGGTCGGTGAGCAGCAGTAGCGCATCGGCTTCCAGCAGATTCGCCACCAGCGCGCCGAGGGTGTCGTTATCGCCAAAACGGATCTCGTCGGTGACGACGGTATCGTTTTCGTTGATCACCGGTACCACGCGCATCTCGACAAGCGTGCGCAATGCCGAGAGCGCGTTCAGGTAGCGCTTGCGGTTAGAGAGGTCGTCGTGGGTGAGCAGAATCTGCGCGGTGAGCATGCCGTGGCGCGCAAAGTGCTGCTCGTAGCACTGAGTCAGGCCATTTTGGCCCACGGCGGCGGCCGCCTGCAGCTCGTGCACGGCGCTGGGGCGTGCCTGCCAGCCCAGGCGCACCATGCCAGCTGCCACCGCACCGGAGGAGACCAGCACCACCTCTTTACCCTGCTGATGCAGGGCGGCAATTTGATCCACCCAGCCGCCAATGGCCGCTTCGTCCAGCCCACGACCATCATTAGTGAGCAGCGCGCTGCCAATTTTGACCACTACCCGGCGGGCGCTACTCAGCGCCTCACGGCCCGGCAACTGCTCGTTGCTTTCCACGTCGCGACTCTCCCACTCCATTGCGCTCACGCGATTTATCCTAGCTAGTACGCCGCTGGCTTACGGGGCGTACTCCACTTCGACATCGTAATCATCGTCGTCGAAATCGTCATCGTCTTCTTCATCATCGCGCTTACGACGACGGCCAAGGCGGGCTTCGGTACGGGCCACCGACTCCTCTTCCATGCGACGGCGCATCTCCTGCTCGCGGGCATGGGCCTCTTCGTCTTCGTTTTCCAGACGCTGCTGCTCGGTGAGCCAGCGGTAAGCGGCTTGCACCAGCTTATCGGTGCCTTCACTGCTGATCGCCGAAATACGGAAGACGGGGCCATCCCAGTTCAGCGCATCAATGATCGCCTGGGCGCGCGCCTCGCGCTCCTCTTCTGGCAGCAGGTCGAACTTATTCAGCACCAGCCAGCGGGGCCGCTCGGAGAGCGCCGGAGAGAACTGACCAAGCTCGTGAATAATCGCCTGCGCGGCTTCCACCGGGTCGGACTCATCAAACGGCGCCACATCAACCACGTGGAACAGCAGCCGCGTGCGGGTCAGGTGCTTCAAGAAGCGCAGCCCCAGGCCAGCACCGTCGGAGGCACCTTCAATCAGCCCCGGTACGTCGGCCATTACAAAGTGCTCATGCATCCCCAGCTTCACCACGCCCAGGTTTGGCACCAGGGTGGTGAACGGGTAGTTGGCCACTTTGGGCTTGGCCGCAGAGACCGAACGAATCAGCGTCGACTTACCGGCGTTGGGCATGCCTAGCAAGCCCACATCCGCCATCACTTTCATTTCCAGGCGCAGGTTACGACGGTCGCCTTCGGTGCCCGGCGTGGTGCGCCGCGGCGCACGGTTGGTAGAGGATTTGAAGTGAATGTTACCCAACCCACGGCGGCCGCCTTCTGCTACCAGCACGACCTGACCAATTTCGGTCACATCGGCAATCACCTCAAGGGTGTCTTCATCAATCACCGTGGTGCCTACCGGCACTTTGACGTGCAGGTCTTCACCAGCTTTACCGCTCATCTGGCGGCCCATGCCGCCTTGCCCATTTTCAGCTTTGTAGAAGCGCTGAAACTTGAAATCAATCAAGGTGTTGAGCGAGTCATCACCAATCAGGTAAACGCTGCCACCGTGGCCGCCATCACCACCATCGGGGCCACCCTTGGGCACATATTTCTCGCGGCGAAAGCTCAGACAGCCATTGCCGCCTTTACCTGCCTCAACAATAATCGAGGCTTCATCGACGAACTGCATTGGATTCTCCCGGCCGCTTCCGCCGCCCTCACTGCACTATCCCCACCCGCCTCATGCGGGCAAAAGGGATCGAAAGACAAAAAAGCCCCGCCATGGCGGGGCTTTTCTTTCGTCATCTTCGCACTGCGTAAGTCATACCAACCAACTTACTCAAAGCAACCGAGGTTGCTTAGGCAGAAACGATGCTGACGAATTTACGGTTGTTCGGACCTTTGGTCTCGAACTTCACGAAGCCGTCGTTCAGAGCGAACAGCGTGTGATCACGACCCAGGCCAACGCCAGTGCCTGCGTGGAAACGAGTGCCACGCTGACGAACGATGATGTTACCTGCGGTTGCCGCTTGGCCACCGAAGAGTTTCACACCAAGGCGTTTGGATTCGGAATCGCGACCGTTACGCGTGGAGCCGGCTGCCTTTTTATGTGCCATTGCAAAATCCTCCTAAAGGGAATTGGCTGCTTACGCAGAAATTCCGGTAATTTTGACTTCAGTGAACCACTGACGGTGGCCCTGACGCTTCATGTGGTGCTTCCGGCGACGGAATTTGATGATCGTCACTTTATCGCCACGGCCGTGGGAAACGATTTCAGCGGAAACTTTGGCACCGCTAATGAAAGGTGCGCCAATGTTTACGTCATCGCCGTCTGCAACCAGCAGCACTTCATCAAACTCAATCGTTTCGCCGGTAGCGACTTCGATTTTCTCGAGCTTGAGGGTTTGACCTTCTTGAACGCGGTACTGTTTACCACCGCTTTTAATAACTGCGTACATGTCGCTCTCCGGACTTGTCGTTAATGCCGGTTACGCCCCGCGTAACCAACGCTCATCGCCTTCCGCTCTTATCGACCTGCTGCGAGTGGCGCCTCTTTTGGCAGCCATCTGACAGGGAGCATGATGAGTGGGTCGCGGATTATAACGACTATCGCTTCATACCACAAGGCCACCGGGGCTTGTCAATCTTCCAAACGCCGGCCTGGGCCTGCTTAGCGCGGCTATGCCTTGACGCCTTACAGGCAGCCCCATAGCATGAGCTCCACTCTTACCTGCCGCGATGAACGGAACCCATGACAGCCAACGTCTCCTCAATCCCGCCTGCCAGCCCTTCGCCTTCACCGCTGCACGCCGTGGTGGCCGACGATTTTGAGGCCGTCAACCGCACCATTGTGACGCAGTTGAATTCTCGCGTGCCGCTGGTGGAAACCATCGGCCAGTACATCATCGAAAGCGGCGGTAAACGCCTGCGCCCGCTGCTGGTACTGTTGGCAGCCCGCTCGTTGGGCTACGAGGGCGACAAGCACATCACCCTCGCCACGCTGATCGAGTTTATGCATACCTCCACTCTGTTACACGACGACGTGGTGGATGAGTCGCACATGCGCCGGGGCAAAAAAACCGCCAACGACGCCTGGGGCAATGCGCCTTCCGTGCTGGTGGGTGATTTCCTCTACTCCCGCTCGTTCCAGATGATGGTGGACGTAGGCTCCATGCGCATCATGGCGATCCTATCCGGTGCCACCTGCGTGATCGCAGAAGGTGAAGTGCTGCAGTTGACCAACATTGGCAACCCCAGTATTTCCGAGGCGGATTACTTCGAGACCATCCAGGGTAAAACCGCGATGCTGTTTGAAGCCGCCTCCCACAGCGGCGCGGTGCTCGCCGAAGCTACGCCGGAGCAGGAGCGCGCCCTGCAGCATTACGGCCGCTACCTGGGTCTCGCTTTCCAACTGATTGACGACTTGCTGGACTATCAAGGCGACGCCGAGGCAATGGGCAAAAACGTTGGCGACGACTTGGCCGAAGGCAAGCCCACGCTACCGCTCATTCACGCCATGGAGCGCGGCACTCCTGAGCAAGCCAAGCTGATTCGTCAGGTGATTCGCAAAGGCGGTCTTGAACAGCTAGACGACGTACTGGCGATTATTCACGACACCGGGGCGCTGGCGTACACCCGCGTACGGGCAGAAGAGATGGCGGATAAAGCGCTAGCCGAACTGGATGCCCTGCCCCCTAGCCCTTATCGCGATAGCATGGCTCAACTTGCCCGCTTAGCCGTAGATCGCCAAGCGTAACCGACAACGCTTTTCGCGTTGTACAAAGAAAGGGCGTGAAAAAAGAGGCTTGAAAAAAGCCCTTCGCCTGCGTATGATTCGTCCCGTTGTTGAGCACGCCTCAGCAACTTTCGGAATATAGCTCAGCTTGGTAGAGCGCTGCCTTCGGGAGGCAGAGGTCGTAGGTTCGAATCCTGCTATTCCGACCAAGAATTCAATGAAAACGGCCACTTAGCTTTTAGAGCAAGTGGCCGTTTTTGTTTGTGTGCAAGTTACCCCGGCGGGTGAATCAGCCCTACCACACTGACCACAATCAGCACTGCGCCCAATACGCGAAAAAACAGCCCCGTATCGGCATTAAGCAAGTAGCGGTGGGCTTTTTCACCAAGCAAGTGGCCGATAAAGGCACAGGGCAGCAGCCACAGTTGATGAATGAGCTGTAGGTCAACGTCCGCAATCACAAACGACACCATTTTGATCACGACCAAAATAAACCACAGCACAAACATGGTGTCGCGTAACTGCTCTTTCGCGACATGAGTGGCGAACACGGACACAATCAGCGGTGCGCCAATCAGCGACGTGCCGCTAACGTAGCCCCCCAGCCCCAGCAGTACATAATCCACGTACTTATTGTTACTTCTAAACGGCTTATTTAGCACATAGCCGATGGCGTAGATGATCACGATACCGAAGATAATACTGGTCATCACATTGGCGGGCAGGGTGAGCAACCCAACCACCCCCACCAGCTTGGGCACGATCATGATCTTGAGCGCTTTGCCTAAATAGCCCCAGTCGATGTTGCTCTGAACCGCAGCGCTGCTGCCCGCCTGCTGCAGCTGACGATGCCCATTCCAGGCAATCCAACTGGAAAAAATCAGCAGATGAATAGCAATAATCGGCAGGAACACCAATGGTTCGTTGACGACGAGCAGGAGAAACGGCAGCGCCAAGACCGCGCCACCAAAGCCAAGACTGGTGCGCACAAAACCGCTCCAGGCAAAGATAAGCCCAATCAGCACGTACTGATACCAAAGTAAATCTGCCATAGCGTTGATAGGTTTCCTTACAGTGATGGGATCAGACTAACTGCCACCAGCGCGGCAGCAGTGCGCGCACCTGGGCATGGGCAAAACGGTCATCCATTAATACCACAACCCCTTCATCGTCGGGGCTGCGGATCACTCGCCCAGCGGCCTGTATCACCTTGATCACCCCAGGAATACGGTAGGTATAGTCGCCTCCCCGGCCAAAGCGCGCCTGCAATCGGGCTTTCAGCGCTTCGTTAAAGTCGTTAAACGGCGGCAAGCCCAGTGTTGCCACAAAGGCACCGATCAATCGCTCACCGGGCAGGTCAATGCCCTCCGCGAAGGCACCACCCAACACGGCAAAACCGATGCCTTTACCGCCGGGGGCAAAGCGCGCCAAAAACGCCTCACGCTCAGGCTCCTGCATGCTGCGCGTTTGCGCGAAAACGGGAATCTCAGGGTGCGCCTGCTCGAATGCGTCCATCACCTGTTCGAGGTAAGCAAAACTGCTGAAAAACGCCAGGTAGTGCCCCGGCTTGTGCTGATAGTGCGCCGCCAGTGTCGCAACAATCGGAGGCACCGACGCCGTGCGCTGATGGTAACGGGTAGAGATATCGCTACGCACATGGACCTCTAGCTGCTGCGCCACGAAGGGAGATTCCACCTCGCGCCATACGCTGCACTCCGGTAACCCCAGTAAGTCGCGGTAGTAGTGAAACGGCGACAGCGTGGCGGAAAACAGCACCGTACAGTGGGCGCGCTTAAAGCGCGGGGCGAGAAAGTCCGCCGGAATCACATTGCGCAGCCCAAGCACTGCACTTCCCTTGCCTTGAATCTCCAAATCGCACAGCGAGTGGTCGCCGAACGATTCCGCCAAGCGGCAGAATGCAAGCGCTTCGAACAGCAGTTCCTGGAGTGCCTGATTCGCGCCGTCGGGGTGCTCCACGAGATAATCCGAGATAGCCCCGGCCAGGGTATGCAGTGCGCTCACCAGCTTGGTGGGCAGCGTTTCTAGCAAGTGGTAACGCCGCTCCGGCGCTTGGGCGGCCACCTCTTTATTGAGCGCCTGCCACTGCCTGCCTACGCGGGCCAGCGGCTTGGCTAAGGCGGACGGGGAGTGACGGCGCAGGAAGCTCAAGCGCTGTTGGGAGAGCGCGGCGCTGTACATGCCACGAGCACGGTCTACCAGGTTATGCGCCTCATCCACCAGCAGCCCCACTCGCCAGTCGTTGGCTTGAGCAAGCCCGTGCAGCAGCGCGTGGCTATCGAACCAGTGGTTTACATCCCCCACCGCCACATCGGCCCAGCGGGCCAGCTCCTGACCCAAATAGTAGGGGCAAACCTGATGCGCCAGCGCCACTTCGCGCAGCGCATCGCGCGTTAGCCAGCCTTTTTCCACCGCCGCTTGGCGGGCGGCAGGCAAACGGTCGTAAAACCCTTTTGCTAAAGGGCAGGTATCGCCCTGGCAGGCGGTGCCGGGGTATTCACAGGCTTTATCGCGGGCGACGAGTTCCAGCACCCGCAGCGGCTGGGCAGGAGCCTCTAGGCTCACCAAGGCGTCGAGCGCGAGGCGGCGGCCAGGCGTTTTCATAGTGAGAAAAGCGATGCGGTCGAGCCGCTGACGGGGCATCGCAGAGAGCATGGGAAACAGCGTGCCCAGGGTTTTGCCAATGCCGGTGGGCGCTTGGGCCAGCAGGCAGCGTCCGGTGCTGGCGGCTTTAAACACATCTTCGGCCAACGCCCGCTGCCCTGGACGAAAGTCCACGTGGGGAAAGGTCAGCGTGGCGAGCCACGCATCGCGGCACTCGCGGTGGGCGGCCTCCTGCTCGGCCCAGGCTAAAAAGCGCTGGCACTGGTCGGCAAAAAACGCCGCTAGCTCCTCGGCACGGGCATCAAGCGTCAGCCGGGTTTCCTGGCCGCTGGCAATATCCAGGTACACCAGCGCCAGCGTGATGTATGAAAGCCCGCGCTCAGCGCAGAGCAGCGCGCCGTATACCTTCACCTGGGCCCAATGCAGTGCGCGCTGGTTATCCGCCATGCGCGCTAGGCTGCTGCGATGGGTTTTGATCTCTTCAACGCAATTTGCCGCCACATCAAAGCCATCAGCGCGGCCCACCACGCGTAGCCCCTGATATTCGCCGGAGAGCGGTAATTCGGCCAGGTAGCCCGCTATGTTTTCCCGCCGTTTGGCCACCAGCGCGTGGCCTTCAATGCCCTCTTGGGCGCTGGGCGCGGGGGTAAAACGGTGGTCGAGGTCGCCTTGGCGTGCGGTGAAATCGCACAGCGTACGCACCGCGACCCGATAGCGGCTCATGAAGTTGGCTGCCAGCGCACGTGGCACACCTCGACCGGCATGTCGTGGCGGCAGAAGAAATCAATCCAGCGGCGCTGGTTATCCTGCAGACGGTCACCGGGGCCTTTCACTTCGATCATACGGTAGCGAGGCTTCCCGGCGGGCGCATCGGGCATTAGCTGAATAAGATCCGGCAGGCCTGCCCGATTGTGCTTTAGGTCACTCAGCAAGCGGGTAAAGCAGGCGTGCAGATGCGCGGCGGGCAGGCAGCTAAGCGCGGCTGTTAACAGCGGTTCGCTCAAAACACCCCAGTGCACAAACGGCGAGGTAATGCCCTGCTTGGCGTGCCAAGTCGCGCGCATCGTCTCACGGTAGCGCCCGTCGTCTAGCTGTGCCAGGCAGGCGTCGATCTCGGCTTGGCGCTGGCGAACGAAGTCCTCGCGGTACAAATCCGCAGGCCCACTATGAAACGGATGAAAAAACGCCCCCGGCAGCGGTTTGAAAATCGCTGGCCAGAGCAGCAGACCAAAAAGCCCGGTGATTAGGCAGTTTTCCACATAGAACACCGGAGTACTGGCGGTGGATAAGTGTTCGGCAACGGCGCGCTCTACCGATTGAGGGCCAGGAAGCTCCAGCACGTAGGTCGGGGCCTCGGCTGCTTTCACTACCTGGGGGGCGGGCTGGTTCAACTTGCGCGCCAAGCGCGGCAACAAGCGCCCAAGCGCTTGGGTTTCGCTCTCTCTCGCCTGCCCCAGCGCGGCCTGGGCCAGCTCGTAACCTTCCTGGTAACGGCCTAACCGCTCTAACACCCGCAGCCTACGAATGCGCGCCTCGCTGTTAGTCGATTCGGCGTACAACAAAAGCGCTTGTTCTGCTTCACCGCTGCGTTCCGCCGTTTGCCCCAGGGTCAGCAGCAGCCGCGAGCGGCGTGCGTCTAGCCAACGGTTGTTGGAGGCCGCGGGCACTTCTGTGGCCAGCTGTTCAGGCAGCTCACCGTTTTCTAGGCGTTCGCGCAGGTGGTGTAGTGCTAGGTAGGTGTCCACCTCGTCTCGATGCTGAAACGCCCGTGATTCGGCGGTCAGCGGCACTTGTTCAAAACGCTGCAAGCCAAGCTCGGTGAGCACGAACTCGGCCCAATCTTGGCGCAGGTTGCCAAAAAACATCAGCCGCAGACGGTCGCACAGCGCCATGACGTTGAGCCGCACGATGTGCGTTGTTGCGGCAGGCCACCACTGGCGCAGCGGTATTGAATCGGTAAGCACCGGCATTAACGCGGCTTGGAGCGCCGTTTTGGTGGCATTAGACGACAGCCCAGCGGCTCTGATAGGAGCTTGCAAGGCGTGGCGCAGCTCGCTTAAGCGCAGCAGCCGAAACACCTCCTCCCCACTTAACAGCGGCGCGTCATCCACCCAGCCAAGCGCCAGTAGCGGCGCCAACGCCTGATGGGTGTCGCCAATTTCAGGGTAGCTGAGCTTATCCACACGAAACAGCTCGCCTTTACGCATCACCATCCGCACTAATAGCGCTTGAGAAGCGCGAGGCAGCTGCGACCACTGCTGAAGAACGTGATGCTCATCGGCACTGAGTAAATCCCCGTGGCGCGCCTGCACCCACGCGACCAGGAAGCGAAAATTCGCTAAGTAGTAGACAGGATCATCAAGGGAGGCGGTCGCCGGAGCGGCAGAGGCACTGTTCATGCATCCATTGTAACAGCACGAACGTCCGTAGGTTAACCCACGCGGTGTTGGTAAAGCACTTCCAAGGCATCGTCAGCGGCTTGCTCGTCGGCTGTAGGCACTTCGGTAGGTTGCTCCATCACACGCGGGGTGGGCTTCGCCTGGGCAACGGGCTGGCGTCCGCCTACCAGCACGTACCACTCTGCTTCGGTCAGATAGTGCTGGCACCAGCGGCTTAAACCATCCGCTACCGTTTCGCGGCTGCGCTCACCGCCGCGAAACGCGGTCGCAAGATGAAGTAAATCCTGGCGGGCCGTGCGAGCACGGGCGTTGCCCCCGTGCACTTTAGAGAGCGGGCAGCGTCGGTCGTAGGCCGCGTTGGTGAGGGCATTTAGCCAACGCTCCACTTCATGTGCCTGAATACCGCCGTAAACTGCCACGCGCCGCTCCCCACGTTGAACGATAAGGTGAAAAAGAGATAACCGCCTACAGGATAGGCCAAAAAGGCATAAGACTGCCCGAATTTCGTGCAACTGTCACCTTAATGCCTTATTTCACGCCCTGCGTGACCTCCTCAAACCCTTGTAAGACGTTCACCACGTTGACCCCGATATCCTCAACGGCGTAGCCCCCTTCCATTAAAAACACGCAGGGTAGCCCAGCGGCCGCGAGACGTTGCCCAAGGGCAATAAAGTCGACGTGCTGAAAGGTAAACGCGCTGATCGGGTCACCTTCAAAAATATCCACACCCAGCGATACCACCAGCAATTCACACTCTGCTCTATGGATATGCGCCAGCGCCTCATCCAACGCGGCCATCCACGTCGCAACGGAGGTGCCCGGCGGCAGCGGGTAATTGATCGTGAAGCCTTCACCTACTCCTTCGCCGGTTTCGTCGGTGTAGCCCGAAAAGTAGGGGAAGGTCACGTCAGGGTCGCCGTGGAGCGAGGCGAACAGCACGTCGTCACGGCGATAGAAGATCTGCTGGGTGCCGTTACCGTGATGAAAATCCACGTCGAGAATCGCGACACGGCGCTTGCCAGCGTCCAGCGCGCGCTGGGCAGCGATGGCGGCATTATTAAAAAAGCAGTAGCCGCCAAATTGATCCACCGCTGCGTGGTGGCCCGGCGGACGGCACAGGCCGAAGGTCGGCTCGCCAGTGGCGAGGGTATGATCGATTGCCGCCAGCGCGGTATCTTTACTTGCCAAGGCAGCGGCAAAGGTGCCTTCCGTAATTGAGGTTTCAGCAGCAAGGGCGTAGTAGCCCAACTGGCCGCTCACCGACTGGGGAATACGGTCACCGCGCATCGTACGGGCTGGCCAGATATTGGGGATGGCCTCGCCCGCGTGGCCCGCCGCTTGCCATGCCTGCCAGCAGTTTTCCAAGAACGCGACGTAATCAGCATCGTGAACCGCCAGTACGGGCGCAAGGCCGTAGTCACTGGGCGAACGAACTTCAAACGCGGCTTTGCTCAAGGCAGCCAATACCAAATCCATCCGCTCGGGGCGCTCAAAGGGGGTAACTAAAGCGCCATCGTGGAGTTCGCTACGGGCTTGGCGCTGGCGGCTACCTTCGGAAAAAAACGTTAGCATGCGGTTTCCTTATTTATGCGTGATACGGCCAGTCAGCTGCCCAGCGACGCTTTTGGGCTGGGGTCTGCTGCTTTAACTGATACTCAGCACGGCTGGCAGCGGCACGGTCGGCAAAGGGTTGCGCGCCCAGAAGCGCCAGCGGCGGGTTTGCCCGGGTATAACGCGCGCCTTTACCCGCTGCATGGGCTTGGTAGCGTTTGGCGAGGTTGTTAGTAATCCCTACATAGGTACCGCGCCTACACTCAAGCAGGTACAAATACCATGGAGAAGTGGCTGTGTTTTCCATAGCGGCTCGTTAGCTGTTCGTAGAGGTAGACACTTCCTGTTCGGCCATTAAACGCTCAAGCTCTGCCAGCGGCATGGGTTTCGCTAGCCCAAAACCTTGGAATAAATCACAGCGGTACGCCAACAGTCGCTGATGCTGCTCGTTGGTTTCCACGCCTTCAGCCACCACATTAAGGCCTAGGTGATGAGCCATGGAGATCACCCCCTGCACAATAGCTGAATCACCGTCGCTGTTGGTGATCTCACTGATAAAACTGCGATCAATTTTGATCGTGCTGATCGGCAAGTGCTTGAGATAGCTCAAACTTGAGTAGCCAGTACCAAAGTCATCAATCGACACACTGACCTGCATAGTGTGTAACTCATTAAGAATATTGATTGCTGCGTCGGTATTATCCATCAGGATGCCTTCGGTCAACTCTAGGGCCAACTGCTCTGCTGGCAATCCAGTATCCAATAACGTTTGACGCAGCGTGGCTAGAAAGCTGTCACGGTGGAACTGCAAAGGCGAAAGATTCACCGCGACCCGCAGCTCCCCCAACCCGCTGCGCTGTAACTTGAGCATATCCTTACAGGCCCGCTGCAGCACCCATTCGCTGATGGGCATAATTTGCCCAGTAGCCTCCGCCAAGGAAATAAAGCGGGCAGGGGAAATATAACCTTTAATAGGGTGCGGCCAGCGCAGCAGCGCCTCCACGCTGTCGATTCGCCCATGCCGGTTAAACAGCGGCTGATAATGCAATTCAAAGCCTTGGTGGTCGATGGCTTCCTGCAGGTCGTTACGCAGGCTGACCCGCTCGTTGGCCACTTCGTTGATGTCGTGGCTGAACCACGCATAGGCGTTACGGCCTTGCTGCTTCGCTTTGTACATCGCCATATCCGCTTGCTGAATCAGGGTTTGCGGCTGGGGAGTATCGGGCTGGCTCATGGCAATACCCACGCTGGCGGTCAAATACAGCTCATGGCCAGCAATACAGTAAGGCTTAGCGAGCGCTGGCAATAAACGCTCCGCCACGTCAATCACTTGCCCTTTATCAACGATATTAGTAAGCAGTAGTACAAATTCATCGCCCCCTAGCCGGGCAACCGTATCCGCTTGCCGCAGGGCAGCATGCAGGCGCTTAGCGACCTCTATCAATACTTGGTCGCCCACTGCGTGCCCTAGCGTGTCATTGATTGGCTTGAAATCATCTAGATCTACAAACAACACGCTAATGCGCTCACCACTTTCTTGGGCATGGGCGAACCGTTGATGCAGCTTTTCTTCAAACTGCATACGGTTGGGTAAGCGAGTGAGGTCATCGTGGGTGGCATGATAAGCAAGGCGTGCCTCATAAGCTTTATGCTGTGAGATATCGTGCTGTACACCTACAAAGTGGGTGATATGCCCTTGGTCATCCCGCACTGGAGACACATATAAGTCGTTCCAGAACGGCGTGCCATCTTTGCGCTGACACTCCCCGCCCGCCGCGCTTCGCGCTTTGGGCGAGGGTTCTGAGATCACCCCCAGAACCTTCCTGCTTCCACACGCCTTCACTAGATAGCAGCTAGGCCGCTGCCCTCCGCTCCGGTCGCTCCACAGGCTAACCCCGCCAGCCCGGCGGTTTGTATATTCCTGGCCGCGTTGATGTCGCGGTCAATGGGATAGCCGCAGCTTTCGCAGTGCCAGTGACGTTGCGACAGCGGCAGTTTCTCAACCTTGTAGCCACAGCCATGACACCGCTTGCTGCTGGGGAACCACTGGCTCACTTTCACCAGTTGGCGCCCCGCCCAGGCGGCCTTGTATTCCAGTTGCCGGACGAACTCACCCCACCCGGCATCGCTAATGGATTTAGAAAGCCGTCTATTCTTGATCATACCAATGATATTAAGTGACTCGACGCACAGGACTTGGTTTTCGTTAATGAGTGCGCGGGTCGCTTTGTGGGTAGCGTCACGGCGACAGTCGGCGATCTTGGCATGTAGCCGTGCCACTTTCCGGCGGTG